>NZ_JAAAHR010000065.1:0-45170 GCF_009908215.1 Nonomuraea sp. K271
CCGGTCACCTGAACCGGTCGTGGTCGAAGCGGTTGTGGTTGTGGTTCCGGTTGATGATGACGATCCGGATGCGGCCGTGGCCGTGGTGGTGGCGGCGCCACTTGGCCCGGCCCCAGCCCCAGCCGCAGCGGCGCTTGTGGCAGTGGCCGCCCGCCAGGACGGACGTGCCCGCGCTGACCTGGGTGGTGGCGGCGCTGGCAGCACTCGTGGTCGCGCCCGCGGCGACCACGCCGCCGGTCAGCGCCGTGCTGACGGCGAGGCCTGCGATAACACTTTTAAGCTTGGGCATTGCGTTTTCCCCCTAAAGGATCGATTGCCCCGTTCTCTGCACACCCGGATAACCGGCAGCTGCCAGATTTCCGGGAAGCAGCACGGATGCACCGTTAACGGCTCATCCGCAGTCTGCATATATCCGACACAATCGCCATCTAACTGGAATTAGCAAGCCTTTCCTAACCACAGACACCTACATGGACATTACGCCACACCGCATGAAATAAAGGACCCGATCACCAGCAGAACGACGACAGCGAGGGCCCCGGCGGCGGATGCCGGCGGAGCCCTCGCCAAGAATTGCCGTAACAACGTGAAGAAATGTTGCTCGGGGACGGACCGCGCGAAAAATGCACGTCCCGTCCCCGAGGGCCGGAATTTCACCCGGTCGATTCCGCTCCCCCGCGAGCGGAGACCGTACGTGAAAGACGACCGATCATTCCTGCGCCGTTCCGGCGGGTCACCTTACTCTTCAGGAGCAGGAGCAGGAGTGGCGGTGACCGTGATCGTCGGAGTCGGAGTCGGACGCGGGAACCTGTTGATGTTGCGGTTCCGGTTGTGGACCTTCACCTTCACGTGCGTCCTGTGGTGGTGATGACGGCGCCATCCGCAGCGCCACCAACCGTGGCAGCCACCCGCGACCACGGACGTACCGGTGCTGACCTGGGTGGCGGCACCGGCGGCGGACGAGGTCGTCGCCGCACCAACGGCGACGGCGCCGCCGGTCAGGGCCGTACTGATGGCGAGGCCTGCGATAGCACTCTTGAGCTTGGGCATTGCGTTTTCCCCCTAAAGGATCGATTGCCCCGTTCTCGCGTTTCCCGATAAACAGAAAACAGTCTTGGACGGCTGCTGAAGAGTCATCCACGGAATGTCATTTCCGCCACGAGGTGAGACAAACAGCTATCGCCCCATTTTGCTAGGCATTAACAATGTTATTGCTTCTATTAAACATTTATGCAATGAAATGCTATGAATTATCCGTTATGTCCGAATCGGTGAATGGCCATGGCAGCGGCTCCCGGCACCGACGTGATCCGCCCGCACCGATGTCGGGCATCACAGCTAGAACAAGGGGCGCAGCAGCCCGTGCCGGGCGGCCCGGCCGCCTTGGTGTCCGGGATACGTCTCGCCCTGGCACCCACGCGGTCGCCACGCAGGGAGCGGCGTAGGCGGCGGATGTCTGTGCCTGGGCCCGGCGGTGTACCGCTGGAAGGGTCGCGTCGTGCCGGGGGCAGGGCCCGCGCGTCCGCCAGGCTGCGTCCGGTACGTCGATCGCGGAGGAGACCCCGGCCGCTGCCGCCCGTCGGGTCGCCAACTGCCGGTCAGACGGACGCGGGGCGGGCAGGTGACGCAGAAGCAGCACAGCGGAGGGAAACGCGGGACCGTCATCAGGTCACCGGAGCACACCCGTGCTCTGGTGACGCCGTTAACGGACCTTCCGGACGGGCACGTCCGGGAACGCTGATACCTGCCTGTGGAATCAGCAGCGGCTTACGCGGACTTGCGGGTCTTGCGTTTGGAGGCGGTCTTGTCCTCGTCCTTGGACTTCCCGCCGGCCTTCTTCTGCTTGGCCGGAGCGCCTTCCCGCTCCTTCTTGGCCGCCTCGACGCTCGCCCTCAGCGCGGCCATGAGGTCCACGGCGGGACCTTCTTCTTCCTCCTCGCGGGCGGCGACCACCTCCTTGCCCGCGACCTTCGCCTCGATGACCTCCTGCAGGGCCTCGCGGTACGTGTCGTGGTACTCGCTCGGGTCGAAGTCGGACTCCATGGTGGTGATCAACGACTCGGCCATCTTGAGCTCCTGCGCGCGTACCTCGATGTCCTCCTCCAGGAAGGGGAAGTCGGGCGTGCGGATCTCGTCGGGCCAGAGCATCGTCTCCAGTACGAAGATGCCGTTCCTGACCCTCAGCGTGGCCAGCGACTCTCGCTGGCGCAGGGCCACCTTGACCACCGCCACCTGGCCCGAGCTCTCCAGGGCGTCGCGCAGCAGCACGTACGGCTTCGCCCCCTGCGCGTCGGGCTCCAGGTAGTACGACTTGGCGAAGTAGATGGGGTCGATCTGGTCCGCGGGGGCGAACTGGAGCACGTCGATCCGACGTGAGGTGCTGAGCGGCAGGCCCTCGAAGTCCTCGTCGGTCAGCACGACCACCTCGCCGGTGCCCAGCTCGTACCCCTTGGCGATGTCGGAGTAGGGGACCTCTTCGCCGTCGACGGTGCACACGCGCTTGTACCGGATCCGCCCGCCGTCCTTGCGGTGCACCTGGTGGAAGGTCACGTCCTTCTGCTCGGTCGCCGAGTAGAGCTTGACCGGGATGGTGACCAGCCCGAAGGAGATCGCACCTTTCCAGATGCTGCGCATACGCAACTCCTCAGCACTCAACGGCCCACCGATGGGCACATACCCGTCATGGGGCAACCAATGCCATACCCGGTCGAACCAATGCTTGCCGTACCGGGAGAGATGCCCTCCGATCACCACATGTACGGGCTTGAGGTCAAGTGGGATGGCATCCGGGCTCTTGTCCACGTCGAGGGCGGCGTACGGGTGACGGGGCGGCACGGGGTCGAGTACACGCAGCGATATCCGGAAATTTCGGGGTTCATTTCAGGGTTCGGGGTCAAGAACGCGATCATCGACGGCGAGGTCGTGGCACTCGACCCGAAGGGCAGGCCCAGCTTCGTCCGGCTGCAGCACCGGATGCACCAGACCGACCCGGAGCCGGCCGTGCTCAAGCGGTACCCCGTCACGTACATGCCGTTCGACCTGCTCTACCTCGACGGCATGCCACTCTTCGACCTGCCCTACGGCGACCGCCGCGCGCTCCTCGACGAGCTCGACGTCGGCGCGCCCCCGTACTTCCCCGGCGACTCCGACCTGCTGGCGGCCACGTACGAGCAGGGTCTGGAGGGTGTGGTCGCCAAGCGGCTGGACGCGCCCTACCGGCCGGGCACCCGCTCACCATGGTGGGTCAAGGTCAAGCATCTGAGCACCAGGGAGGTGGTGATCGGCGGCTGGAAGCCCGGCAAGGGCCGCCGGGCCGGCGGGATCGGGTCACTGCTGATGGGGGTGTTCATCGACGCCGGCCTGATGTACGTGGGGCACGTCGGCACGGGGTTCACGGACGCCGTACTGGATGATCTTCACGCCCGGCTGCGCCCGCTGGAGGTCGCGCGCAGCCCGTTCTGCAACGAGGTTCCGTGGCGGAATCGGTGGGTTAGGCCAGATCTCGTCGGGGAGGTGGCTTACACGATGTGGACCGACGAGCAGCGGCTGCGGCACCCCGTGTGGCGCGGGCTGCGCCCCGACAAGCTCCCCTCGGAGGTGACGCCATGAAGGTGCCGGTCAAGGTCGACGGGCGCGAGCTGGCGCTGAGCAACCTGGACAAGGTGCTCTATCCCGACTACGGCTTCACCAAGGCCGAGGTCATCGACTACTACACCCGCATCGCCCCCGTCCTGCTGCCGCATCTCGCCGGCAGGCCCCTGACCGTCAAGCGGTTCCCGAACGGCGTCACCGGCCAGTCCTTCTTCGAGAAGAACGCCCCCGAGCACACCCCCGGCTGGGTCAGACGGGTCAACCTGCCCGCGCCCGGCAGCACCAAGAACCGCGAGAGCATCGACTTCGCCGTCGTCGGGGACCTGCCCACCCTCGTCTACTACGCCAACCTGGCCGCACTCGAACTGCACGTGCCCCAGTGGCGCGTCGACGACGACGGACAGGCGCTGCCGCCCGACACGCTCGTGTTCGACCTCGACCCCGGGCCGCCCGCCACGATCGTCGAGTGTTGCCGCGTGGCGCTCCTGCTCCGCGACGTGCTCAAGTCCGAAGGGCTCGTCGCGGTGCCGAAGACCAGCGGCAACAAGGGCATGCAGCTGTACGCCGACTGGGACTGCCGCGAGGAGCCCTCCGCCTTCGCCAAACGGCTGGCCCAGCTCCTGGAGAAGGAGCGCCCGAACGAGATCGTCAGCGTGATGGCGAAGAAGGCCAGGCCGGGCAAGGTGTTCATCGACTGGAGCCAGAACAACCCGGCCAAGACGACCGTGGCGCCGTACTCGCTGCGGGCCAGGGAGCAGCCGACGGTCTCGACACCTTTGTTGTGGAAGGAGGTCGAGGGCTGCGAGCGCCCCGAGGAGCTGGTGTTCACGGCGCCTGACGTACTCGCCAGAGTGGAGAACCGCGGCGACCTTTTCAGCCGGGCGTAGTCTGGACCCGTCCACACCAAGAGGGGGACCACATGTCAGAGATGGACATACGCGGGGACGAAGCCTACGAGGCGGAGGACGAGCGCTCGATCGAGACGCCCGAGGCCGACGCCGCCGAGCAGCAGCGCGAGATCCGTCCCGTCGGCAGGCTGCGCAGCGAGCTGCCGCTCGACGTCGACCCCGCCGACGCGGCCGACCAGGACCGCGTCGTGGAGCTCGACGACGACGACTATCGCTGAACCGGCTCCACGGCGATGACCCTGCGCGAAGACGGCTCGTCGGTGACCATCGTCACCGAGGGCTCGTCGACGCGCCCGTAGGATGTCCGCACAGCCCCGCTGAGAGACCTATGGAGACCCGCGTGACCGCAACCCCGGACGCGAAGCCCCGGGGCACCCGGCTGCCCCGACTCGCCCGACGCCGGCAGCTGCTGAGCGCCGCGCAGGAAGTGTTCGTCGAGAACGGCTATCACGCGGCCGCCATGGACGAGATCGCCGACCGGGCCGGCGTCAGCAAGCCGGTGCTCTACCAGCACTTCCCCGGCAAGCTGGAGCTTTATCTGGCGCTGCTCGACCTCCACGTCGACGACATGGTCAACCGGTGCCGCGAGGCGCTGGCCTCCACCCAGGAGAACAAACTGCGCGTGCAGGCCACGTTCAGCGCGTTCTTCGACTTCGTCTCCACCCAGGGCGAGGCGTTCCGGCTGGTCTTCGAGTCCGATCTGCGCAACGTCGCGCCGGTCCGTCAGCGGGTGGAGCGGTCGTTGCGGGAGTGCGCCGAGATGGTCAGCGCGGTCATCCAGGAGGACACCGGGTGCACCAGCGACGAGGCGCACCTGCTCGGTGTCGGCCTGGTCGGCATGGCGGAGGTGAGCGCCCGCTACTGGGTCACCACGCACGGCTCGATCCCGAAGGACGCGGCCGAGCAGCTCATGGCCCGGCTCGCCTGGCGCGGCATCAGCGGTTTTCCGCGTACGGCATAACCCGTTCGCTGGGCGCGATCAACAGCGGTCACCGCCGGAACGAACGGTCACCATGGGGAGTGGGCCAGCCCCGTCGACTAGGGAGCCAGGATGGAAGTCAAGATCGGCGTGCGTTCCGTGCACCGCGAGCTCGTTGTCGAAACCGACCTCACCGCCGAGCAGGTGGAGGAGGAGATCAGAAACGCGCTGTCGGTCGAGCGTGGTGTGTTCACCCTGACCGACAGCAAGGGCAGGCGCATCGTGGTGCCGGTCGGTTCGCTCGGCTTCATCGAGATCGGTGAGGACGAGTCGAGGCCGGTCGGGTTCGGCGGCACGCTCTAGACACTTGTGAGCGGGGTGCGGCGCACGCGCCGCACCCCGGACGCAGGCGCACCGCTCTCCCCTGGCTCGGCTCACCTCCGGACGGGCGGCTCGCCTCCCGCCGGGGTGACTCCTCCCGGGCCGGGCGGCTCACCCTTGGGCGAGCGGCTTTCCGAGTCGGCAGCCCCTGGGCCTGCGCGGCCGGAGCACGGCGTGCCGCCTCGGCTCCGTGGTCGGGCAGGCGGCGCTCTGTCTCCGCAGCACTGCCCGCGGAGTCCAGCTTTCCGGCCTGCATCTCGTCGAGATCGTGCGGTAGCGGCGCGAGGCCCTCATGTCTGGCACGGTACAACCGTTGTGTGCCCGCGCGCCGCCCGATGCCGACAACGCGCCCGCCTAAAGGCCCATGGCCGCCATACGTTGGTTGTGCGCCTCGGTCAGTTTCGCGAAAAGTCGGGATATGTCCGTGTGGCCCTCGCCGGCCGACTCCATCAGCAGCAGCGCCAGCTCCGGCCGCGCCGAGGCCACCTGCTGCCCCTGGCTGAGCGCCTCGCCGACGAGCCGCCGCGCCCACAGCGCCAGCCGCCCGCTGGCCGCCGGGTCGGCCTGGATGCCCGCCCGCACCCCTTCGACCGCGAACTTCGACCGTCCCTCGTCCACCAGCACCTCATCGACCAGCTTGGCGATCGACGGGTCGAGGTGCCTGGCCGCCTCCCGGTAGAAGTCGAGCGCGATGCCGTCGCCCACGTACGTCTTGACCAGCGCCTGCAACCAGTCGGCCGGCCGGGTCTGCGCGTGCCAGGCGTCCAGCGCCGCGACGAACGGCGTCATCGCCTCCGCGGGATCGGCGCCCAGCTCGGCCAGCCGGTCGCGCAGCAGGCGGAAATGGGCGAACTCGGTGACGGCGAGCTCGCTGAGCGCCGCCCGGTCGGTGAGGGAGGGCGCGAGGGACGCGGCGTCCTCGGTCATTCGCGCGTAAGCGCTCAACTCCGCGTAGGCCAGCACACCGAGCAGATCGACGACTCCAGGAGACTCCTTCATGGATGGCAGCGTACTTTGCGGGGCTCATGGATTCTTCGGGAACATATGCAAGCTCGGTCAGCGTTGTGGTATCGAGTACACTGCTCTGTGAAAGTGCGACCGCACTGTGTAAATTCGGGGGGTTTCCCCCGATTGACCCCCGTTCCCCGGGTGCGCGGTCGCTGATGACGCGAGAGGGCTGGCTCTACCGCGAGGACCCACGACACGGGGGCTGTTTTCCGCCCGTCGGTCCCGGCAGGCCCGCCTTCATTTGAGACTGAGGCAGGCCACGCTGACGACTTTCCGAGACCTCGGAGTCACACCAGAGATCGCCGATGCCCTCGAGACCGAGGGCATCGTCGCACCGTTTCCCATCCAGGAAATGGCACTCCCGCTCGCGCTGAGCGGCCAGGACCTCATCGGCCAGGCACGCACGGGCACGGGAAAGACCTACGCGTTCGGCATCGCCATGCTCCAGGGCATCGGCAAGCCACGCAAAAACCGCAAGAAGCCGCGCGGGCTGGTCGTCGTACCGACCCGCGAGCTGGCCGTCCAGGTCAGCGAAGACCTCGTCACCGCCGCGGGCAAACTCGGTTCCCGGGTTCTGACCGTTTACGGCGGGCGGGCGTACGAGCCGCAGATCGAGGCGCTCAAGGCCGGGGTCGACGTCATCGTCGGCACCCCGGGCCGCCTGCTCGACCTGGTCAAGCAGAAGCATCTCGACCTGACCCAGGTCACCACCCTCGTGCTCGACGAGGCCGACCGGATGCTCGACCTCGGCTTCCTGCCCGACATCGAGCGGATCTTCAAGCTGATCCCGGCGCAGCGGCAGACGATGCTGTTCTCGGCCACCATGCCGGGCGAGATCGTCGCGCTGTCGCGCAAATACCTCAACCGCCCGACGCACATACGCGCCGAGCTCGAAAACGGCGAGGGCGAGACCACGCCGCTGACCCGCCAGCTCGTCTGGCGCGTGCACCGCATGGACAAGATCGAAATCCTCGGCCGGCTGCTGCAGGCCGAGGGCCGCGGGCTCACCATGGTCTTCTGCGAGACCAAGCGCGCCTGCGACATGGTCGCCGAGCAGCTCGACACGCGTGGTTTCGCGGTCGCGGCCGTGCACGGCGACCTCGGCCAGGGCCAGCGGGAGCAGGCGCTGCGGGCGTTCCGCAACGGCAAGATCGACGTACTCGTCGCCACCGACGTGGCGGCGCGCGGCATCGACATCGACGACGTCACCCACGTGGTCAACTACGACTGCCCCACCGACGACAAGACCTACGTGCACCGCATCGGCCGCACCGGCCGGGCCGGGCGCACCGGCATCTCGGTCACTTTCGTGGAGTGGGAGGAGCTGACCCGCTGGAAGATGATCAACCAGATGCTCGGGCTCGACTTCGCCGAGCCCGAGGAGACCTACTCCACCTCGCCGCACGTCTACACCGAGCTCGACATCCCCGAGGGCACCAAGGGCGTCCTCCCGCGCGCGAGCCGCTCGCGGGCGGGGCTGTCCGCGGAGCGCATCGAGGACCTCGGTGAGACCGGCAGGATCCGCGGGCGTGGCGGGCGCCGCCGCGACGAGCGCGAGGAGCGCCCAGCCCGCACACCGCGCCAGCGCCGCCGCACCCGCGGCGGGCGAGAGCTGGCGGAGACCGCACCCGCCGAGACGACGGAGGCCGAGACCGTGAAGAGCAAGACGGAGGAGACTCCCGCGATCTTCTCGGCGGACGAGGTCCAGGCCGCCGAGCCAAAGCGGGGCCGTTCCCGCAGGGGCGCGGCGTCCACGGCGATCGAGCAGGCGCTGACCGAGGCGCCGGAGGCGCCGGCGAAGCCCACGCGCTCGCGCCGGTCCGCCAGGTCCGAGGGCGACCCCGGGCCCACCGGCTCCAGGCCGGACGCCGGTAACGGCTCGGCCCCCGAGCCCGCGCCCGAGCCCGCGGCCTGGCCCGACGGCGGTCCCACGACCGACGCGGGCGCAAGGCCCGACGCCGGCCCAAGGACCGACGCCCGTCCCGAGGCTGCGCCGGTCGCTCCCGCGGCACCCGTCGCCAGGCCTGAGCCGGTGACGCCCGCGGCGGCCGAGCCGGAGCCGAGCTTCCTGTCGACGCCGCCGCCACCGGCGCGCAAGGAGCACGACCGCATCATCCCGCCGAGCCCGTTCACGGTGATCTTCCAGTCGCCCGACCTGGCCACGGACGACGACGACATCGCCCCGTCCGCGGCGACCGAGCGCAAGCAGCAGCGGCGCGGGCCCCGTGGCGGCAACGGGGGTGGCGGCAACCGCCGCCGCGCCGGCTGACACGGCGAACGAAAGCGCGCACCCCGAGCGGGTGCGCGCTTTTTCATGCGCGGGAAACCGGTCCGTAGGTAGGGCTCGCGTGCGGCGGGCCGTGAGGGCTTCTGCGCGCGGCGCGGCCGCACACCGGACCAATGAGCCTGTCCACGTACGCGGGAGACCCCACGGCGCGCTCAGCGCCCGCCACGGGGGTGTGGAGGACGGCCACCGAGGTGTTCCGGGCCTCGCGCACCGGCTCCCCTCCCCCGGAACTCGCACCGGCGTCCTGGCCATGCCGGTGTCGAGGCGCTGACCTCTGGGTATTGTTGCCCCACGTGAGTACGCCGCGATTCCTCGACCTGCCGCCTGGCGTCGCACCACAGAAGAGGGAAACGCCACAGGGCACGTTCGCGGTCCTGGAGGCTGTTCCGGTCAGTGGTGTGATCGAGCGCTGGCCCGCGCTCCTGGTTCCCGGCCTGACGGGCAGCAAGGAGGACTTCATCGCGGTCCTGATGACGCTGGCCCAGTCCGGCCGCCGGGTCGTGGCCGTCGATCTGCGCGGACAGTACGAAACTCCGGGCCCCGCCGACCCCACGGCCTACACCTGCGCCGCGCTGGGCGCCGACATCGACGCGATGGCCCAGGTCGTCGGCGACGGCGAGCCCGTGCACCTGGTGGGCCACTCCTTCGGCGGGCTGGTGGCCAGGGAGGCGGTGGTCGACGGGGTGACGAAGTTCGCGTCGTTCACGCTGATGAGCTCGGGCCCCGGCCCCATCGAGGGCCGCCGGGCGCGCAACGCCAGGAAGATCGCCGAAGAGGTGCCCGCGCTGGGCCTCGAGCATCTGTGGCATCACAGGTTCGAGCGGGAGGCGCTGGCCGCCGACGTGTCCGACGACATCAGGGAGTTCCTGCACAAGCGGCTGGTCAGCAACTCGCCGACGGGCCTGTCGCAGATGGCCGAGCAGGTGCTGACCATGCGCGACCGCACCGACGAGCTGCGCCAGATCGAGCTGCCCACGCTCGTCCTGTTCGGCGAGCACGACGACGGATGGCCGCCGGAGGCGCAGTCGGAGATGGCGGCCAGGCTCGGAGCCGACTCCGTGGTCGTGCCGGGCGCGGTGCACTCCCCCGCCGTGGAGGCGCCGGAGACGACGGCGGCGGCGCTGGTGAGGTTCTGGAACGCGGCCGAGAAGCACTACTTGGACACGAGGTCCAGCGCCGTGTAAGGGACGCCTACCTCAAGCAGATGCGCCCGAGCCTGCGCGTGACGCGGGAGGCCGCCGAGACCGTGCGCTTCCTGATGTGGCCGCGGTTGCCGCGGGAGCTGAGGATGTTGTCCCTCGCCAAACCCGGCTGGCTTCCTTTTAGCGCCCTCTGTTACCACACGCTGCCCGAGTGGGCCAGGCGCATGTACGGCGTGCTGCCCGAGGTGCCGGCGGCGGCCGTGACGGCCGGGCTCCGGGCGTTCAGGCTGGCGATGAACGCGCTGCCCGAGCCCGTGCACGACCTGGCGTTCATGCCGGCCACACGGCGGATGTTGCGGGCCTCCAGGGAGCGGCTCGGCGCCGCCGGCTACGACGTGAGCAGAGGACTCAGGGGGCTGACCGGTCCCGGTTAGTCGGCGAGCCCGTCCCAGGGTCGGCGCTCCGGCCCGGCGGCCTGCCCCTCGGGGCAGTGGCGGCGGAAGTCGCACCAGGAGCAGATGGGCCCGGGGGTGGGCGCGAACAACTCGTCCACCTCCGGCGGGACGGCGGCGGGCCCGGCGGCGGGCGGGCGTTCGCCGGGCGGGGCCGCCGCTTTGCGCGCGGGCGTTCCCACGACCTCGCGGTAACGCTCGTCGGCCTCGGCGGCCTCGCTCGCGATCTCCTCCGCGCGGCGCAGGTGGCGGGTGAGCGACTCTTCGGTGTGCCGCCACTGCACGATCTCGCCGGTCGGCAGGTGGTGGAGCTCGACCGTGCGGCAGGGCGTGCGCATCATGGTGGAGGCGGCGATGGCGTACGCGGCCAGGGCGAGCGACGAACGGGCGTCGTCCTGGGTGAGCGGGCGGCGGCCGGTCTTGTAGTCGACCACGACGAGTTCGTCGCCGCGCCGGTCGAGCCGGTCGATGCGGCCGGACAGGGCGACGACCTTCGTGCGGGTGGCGACCGTACGTTCGACGCCGACCGGATCATCAGCGGGATCTAAAGTCGCGACATATCCGGACACGAGGTCGCGAGCGCGCCCCAGCCACCGGACCGACTGCTCCGCGTCCTTGAACCCCTTGGTGATCCAGCCGTTCGTGAGGAGCACGGCCGCCGTCAGCGGGGTCCTGCGTTCGTACGGCTCCCGCCACCAGCCCGCCAGCGCGTTGTGCACGCTCGCCCCGACGCTGTTGTGCGCCCAGGCGGGGCCCTTGGACGGCTGCGGCCGGTCCAGATAGGTGAACCGGTAGCGGCGGCGGCAGTCGAGCCAGGCGTTCAGCCGCGACGGCGTGCAGGAGTAGAGCCGCCGCGGCATCCCTTCCAGCGGAAGCTGCGTGTTCATCCGCCCCCGCCCCGCGAGGACGCCGGGCGGAACCGGCCCACCCTGCTCATGGCCTCACTCGTCGCCGGGCCCGAGGCGGATACCGGAGATCTTGGTGCCGTCGGTGAGCGGGCCGTCGTCGGCGGGCTCGGTGTCGACGCGGGTCAGCGACCCGGACACCCAGTCGTCGAAGTGCGGCTCCAGGTCGCCGACCGTGACCTCGTCGCCGTGGGCGGCCAGAATCCGCGTCTCGCCGGGCAGCGTGAACAGCCGCCCGCCGATCGAGGTGAGCTGGTCGGCCAGTGCGGGATATTCGCCGCCCAGCTTGCCGGGGCCGTCGGCCTGCAGGGCCTTGCCGGTGAACACGGCTCCGAGCCCCTCGCAGTAGAGCGACACGCCGCCGGGCGTGACGCCCGGGGTCTCCATGACGTCGAGTTGGACGTCGGCCACCTCGAAGACGCCGTCGTCCTCCATGTCGATGTCGGGCCAGGTCTCCGACCAAGTCTCCCGCCACAACGGCTTGTCCTTGGGGTGCAGGGCGACGACGGCCTCGTCTCTGCTGGCCACCTCGATGGAGGCGCCGACGTGGTCGGGCAGGCCCGCCGTGCAGATGACGGCCAGCACCTCCCGCTCGCCGACCTGCTCAAGGATCTTGTCGGCGTCACGCGCCGCGTCGATGACGATCACTTCGTCGTCGTCACCCACGATCCAGGTGTTGTTCTCGACCTTGTGCTCGGTGCCGTCGATGTCGACGACGCCCTCGGTCACCACTCGCTCGATACGCGCTGTCACGCCTCCGCACTCTAGCTCCTCTGCAGGAGAGCGCGAATCGCCGTGGCCCGTCCTAGGTGTCGAGTCGGGGAGAGAACGCACCGAAAGGGACATCAAGGTCGTGATCCCGCGCGTCGATCAGCGACAGTTCGGACAACGCGATGAGGCAGCCGGCGTCGGCCGGCCAGACGATCGTCCACAACCAGTTGCCCAGCGCCTCACCGGCGTAGACGGCGCGGTCGGCCTGCCCGTTCACGCACCACATGGCGGTGGGGTGGCCGAGCACCTGGATCTTGGCGTTCGGCGGGCCGGCGTCGAACCCCGCCCCCGGGTCGGGGCCGTCGAGCCCGGCGTACGACGCCCCCAACCCGATGCCCGGCTCCTCCGCGATGACGAGCAGGTCGGCAGGCCCTTCGGTGAGCGAGGGCCCGCTCAGCGCCACCACGCTGGCGCGGGCGCCGGTGCGCTGGTCGCCCACCTCGCCGAAGCCGGTCACCAGCCACCCCGCCGGCAACGGCCAGGGCAGCCACACGGGGACGACGGAGCTCTTGCGGATGGCCTCCAGCGCCGTATCGGTCGGCGGCCACGGAGGCTGATAGGGCAGGACATCCCCGTGCGTGTCGCATCGATACGCACTCGACCAGGCGCTCGGCTCGTGAAGCCGGCCAGAACACCGTGGGCAGGTTGCAGCCGCTCTCACAGCTACCCACGGTGCTTCCTGTCTCGGCGTTGCGTCAAGGGCACTTCTCGTTATCTCGTCGTAATCTTGGTCATGTGCGCGTAAATTGCGTTGGTGCAGTAATTTTCGATGCTTTTGACCGAATCCTGCTTGTGCGGCGGGGACATCCGCCCGGCATGGGCCTGTGGTCCATCCCCGGAGGCAGGCTGGAACCCGGTGAGACCGACGCCGCGGGCCTGCGGCGCGAGGTCCAGGAGGAGACGGGGCTGCACGTGGAGGTCGGCCGCCTGGCCGGCACGGTGGAACGACCGGGGCCGGGCGGGGTCACGTACGTGATCCGCGACTACCTCGCGGCCGTCACCGACGGGACCCCCGCGGCCGGGGACGACGCCGCCGACGTGCGGTGGTGCGGCATGGACGAACTGGCCCGGCTGCCGCTCACGGAGGGCCTGCTCGACACGCTCTCCGGCTGGGGCCTGCTGCCCCGCTGAGCGGGTGGACCCACCATCCCCCTACCTGCTGGCGGACAGGCTGGAGGTCCACAGGATGAGATGGTCGGCGTTGTACGTCGTGGACCGGCCGAGCGCCACGACCTCCGCCCCCGAGTCGTCCGCGCGCGAGACCGCCACCGCCGACAACCACTGCATGCCCCGCCCCGCCAGCCGGTCCTTCGTCAGCGCCATCCGGTTCCACGACAGGCCGTCCTGCGAGGTCCAGGCCGCGCTGTCGCCCTCGCCGGGAGCGCCGTGCCAGCCGACCGCCACCAGGCCCTCATCGGCCGCCGCCAGGTCGTAGACCGCCGCCGCCTGCTCCGCGGGCAGCCAGGCCGTACGCCACGTGGCGCCGTCGTCGTCGGAGGCGGCCGCGAACGCCCGCCGCGCGCCGTCGACCAGCGCCGTGCCGATCGCGACCATCTTGCCCTGGTACGAGGTGACCCGCCGGAGACCGGCCGAGGTGGCGCCGGGCGGGGACACCGGGTCGCGAGCGGTCCAGTTGACGCCGTCGTCCGAGTGCCACACGACGCTGTTCTCCTGGTCGGCGGCGCCCGAACCGCCCACGGCCACGAAGCCGTCCGAACTGGCGACCGCGTCGTGGATGTGCACCCCCGAACCGCCGTGCGGCAACTTCTCCGACCTGGTGAACTTGCGCAGGTCAGGAGTGAACCACACGGCCGCCCTCGACACGCCCGCCTGGTCCTTGGACTCGCCCGCGAGCACGTAGCCCTGTTCGCCGGCCGTCACCACGTGCGTCGTCAGGTAGGGATGGTCCCGCTCACGGGCCAGGTCGCCGGAGACCTCGATCCGCTTCCAGCTCTCGCCGTCGGCGGAGGTCACGAGGAGGGGGTCGGTGACGGCGACGTTCGTCTCGGTGGCGCCGACCGCCAGCCAGCCCCGCTCCCCGTGCGCGACGTCCCCCAGCGACTGCCTGCCCGGCCCGCCGAGGCTCATCGACTTCCAGCTCTGCCAGTTTTTGATCGTCCACAGGCCGGCGTCGCCGGATGCCGCGCCGACGGCGACGTACCTGCCGGAGAAGCTGGTCAGCGCGGTCGTCTCGCGCGCGATCCGCGCCAGCCCCTCGACCTCGCCGAGCTTGACGCGCGCCGCCTCGCCGCGCGCGGGCGCGGCCATGAGCACGAGCTGGTTGTCCACGTCGGACGCCGCCTGGTCGCCGCCGGCGAACAGGGTGCCGGCGTCGGAGATCGTGAACCCGCGCAACGTCGCGCCGCTCAGGTCCGCGAAGTCGGCCCGTTTGTTCCAGTCGCTGCCGTTGGTACTCGTCAGCACGCTGTACTTGCCGAGGCCCGCCTGCGTGATCGCCGCGACGCCGGACTTGTGGGAGATCAGCGACTCCACGCCGGGGCTCTCGCCGCTCAGACCGCCGATGGTGCCGCACTGCTTCCACTCCGCCCCGGTCGGGGAGCAGTAGACGCGTACGTCTCCCGTGACCGTGCGCTGCCGCGTCGGCACCAGGACGAACTGCTTGGGCAGCAGGCCCAGCGTCCCGGTGCGCGGCAGGGCCTCTGGGAGCTGGAAGCCGGTCGCCTGCCAGTGACGCCCGCCGTCGGCCGAGCGCAGCACCCGCGATCCCTCGCCGACCGCGGGTTGCCCGATGGCCACGACCGTGTCGCCCTTGGCCACCACGGCCCTGATCTCCCGTACTTCCAGCCCTCTGGTCTCGACTCGCTCCCAGCGGGCGCCGTCGTCCGAGCGCCAGGCCGCGGCCCCGGACCCGCCGTCCTCCCCCGTCGTATGCCCCACCGCGACGAACCCGGAGGCCGTACGCGCGATGTCGTGGATGTGGTCACCGGCCCGGAACGCGTCCGGGCCCGGCCGCTCGACGGCGGACCAGCTGAACCCGTCGGTGCTGGTCCACAGGCCGCGCTCGCCCGAGGAACCGTCGCCGCCGCTGGCCAGCCAGCGCCCGTCGCCACCGACCACCCGCTGGACCGTGGGCGTGGAGACGCCGCTCACCTGGCCGAGCTGCCAGGTCTTGCCTCCGTCCGGCGAGAACAGGAACAGGGGGCGCGGCGTGGGGCTCGTCGTGTCGCTACCGACCGCCACCACGGCGCGGTCCGCCGAGGCCATGTCGTTGAGCTTCTGGTTGACGCCGTCGCCCGCCGCGGGAACGGTGAACAGCTCGTCGCCCGAACGCCCCATGCCCGCCTCCAGGCGCAGGCCGGACGCCTCCTCGCCGCTCCACTGCCACACGAGCACCCCGGTGGCCACGAGGACCGCCGCGGCCACGGACAACACGATGGGGGTCGCCCTGCTGCCGCGGCGTACGGGGCCGGCCCTGCGCATGGCGGCCGGCGCCGGGCCCCTGTGGTGTCTGCCGCTCGATCCCTGGGGGCGGGGAGGCCCGGTGGCGACCAGGAGGTCGGGGCGCGTGGGGCGTCCCGCGGGCGGCCGGCCGACGCGGCGCACCCCGGGCTCGTCGTCGTCCTCCGACTGCTCCTCCGGCGGCTCGGGCACCGGCTCCGTCTCCGGGGGCTCCTCGACGGGGTAGACCCGCACGTACGGGGGGATGCGGGTGCCCTGGTAGGTTTCGGGCTCCTCCTCAGCCGGCTCCGGCTCCGACAGCGGGCCGCCCGCGACGAGCTTGTCGGGACGGTTGACGACGCGGCGGGGCCGGCGCGGCTCCACCTCGGGCTCCGCGGTCGGCGAACTGTACGGCCGGCGCCCCTTGGGCGGTTCCGGCGGCTCGTCGTCCGGGACGGGGGCGGCGAACGGCGGCATGTCCCAGGGAGAGGCCGGCGGTAAGCCCCTGGCCCGGTCGTCGGTGGGCCCTGGCGGCGAATGGCTGATCCTGGGCTCTTCAGAAGAATGCGGTTCCGACGCCCTCTCAGAACGCGGGTCGTCGTCACCCGGCGGTCGCCGTGGCGGTTCGCTGGGGCCGGAGGCCACGCGCCGTACCTCCTCGTCGAACGTGTCGTACGGGTGCTCGTCGATCAGGTCTGGTCGTCCGGATCGGGTCGTGTGCGGGCATGGGAACGGTCGAAACGTCTACCTCCGGGAAACCCTCGCCGTCCCCACAGGATCCAGACCAGCATGACTCAGCCGGAATAGCGAGACCTCTCTAGCGAGATTCCCGGCACCTCACGCCTGATTTATGCAGAGACAGTGCTTATTGACCGCTTTTTGGCTAGATACAACACACCACCCATGTAGACCACGAGCTGCACCAGCGTGCCCAGCAGCGCCTGCCACGGCACCGGCACGTTCGGCTGGTCGAGGGCCTCCTCCAGGCTGCCCGCCGCCGCGCTCAGCCCGAAGGCCAGCAGGTTGTTCATGACGTGCAGCGCGATCGCCGCCTCCAGGCCCCCCGTGCGGACCGTCAGCCAGCCCATCGCCGCCCCGAACACGAACACGTCGACCAGCCCGGCCGGCTGGTATCCGTGCAACGACGCGAACAACGCCGCACCGACGAGAATCGACCAGATCGGATTGCGCACGTGCGCGCCGACCGCCTGCACGAACCAGCCGCGGAAGACGTACTCCTCGGCGGCCGCCTGGAAGGGCACCAGGAGCACGATCACGATCAGCGCCGGCAGGAAGCCCTCCCAGCCTCCCCAGCCGAACATCTCGCTGTCGTCGCCCCCCGCCGACATGACGAGCATCTGCGTGCCCTGGCCGGCCGCCAGCGCCAGGACCGCCAGCCCCGCGCAGCGCGCCATCCACGACCAGCGCAGCCGCCCGGCCACGGACGAGATCGTGCCGGGGCGGCGGCGCTGGATGAGCGCCACGGTGCCGTACACGAGCAGGATCATCGGCGCCAGCGTCATCAGCAGCACCACCAGCGAGAACACCGGATTACCCGACAGTTGCCCGCTGGGCTCCACCGTGAACGGGATGCCCGCGATCAGCGCCACCACCATGCCCGCGAAGACCACCACCACGCCGAGCGTGAAGAACCCGGCGGCGACGACGAGCGTGCCGACGATCGCCCGCCACGGATGGGACGCGGCGGTCCTCGCCAGATGGTCGTAGCGGGCCCCGCGTGGCGTAGGCAGGAACCAGGACGGGCGTGGCGGCGGATAAGGGTGGGCCGGCGGCGGCGCGCCGTACGGAAAATGGGGCCCTGGGTTCTCCTGCATCCATTCATTCTGTCCGCTTGGTGCGCAATAGTTCACAGACGGCGCGCTCTTTTAGGCGGATGCTCGGGTTTGTAGGCATTCGACCCTGGGAGAAGTCCATGTCAAGGCTGGGACCTGTCATCACCCTCGCCGCGGGCGTCGTGCTCGCCGCGGGACTCGGTGTCGCCAGCATCAACGCGGCACCCGCGGCCGACAACACGGCCGCGAACGCAGCGGAGGCACCCTCCACGGAGGAGACGACCCCCGCGCGACAGAACGCCACCGAATCGCCCGCGACGGGGAACACCGCGGAACCGTCCGCCGCGCCCTCCCCCACGGAGCCGAAGAAGATCGCCAAAGCCGACTACGGCGGGCGCGTCAAGGGCAACGGCGGCCTCATCGCCATCTCGATCAGAAACGGCAAGGCCATCGGTTACTTCTGCGACGGCAGGACCGAGGCCTGGTTCAAGGGCAAGGAGTCGGCGGGCGAGCTGTCACTGGCCGGCTTCGGCAGCGCCAAGGTCACGGCCGCGCTGGCAGGCGGCAAGGCCAGGGGCACGGTCGCGCTCGGCGGCAAGAAGTGGAGCTTCGTCGCCCCCACGGTCGTCAAGCCGTCGGGCCTCTACCGCGCCACCGCCATCGTCAGGGGCGCCAAGCTCAGAGCCGGCTGGATCGTGCTGAAGAACCCGCAGGGCGGCTTCACCCAGGTCGGCGCCGCCGTACTCGGGGAGGAGCAGCTCGACATCCCGCGGCTGGACGGCGAGCGGCCCACCACCCCCCTGACCGTGGACGGCACCACGGTGTACCCCAAGGACGTCGACGGCTTCATCGAGGAGATGTCATGACCGCCATCCACCAGCGGCCGTCCCGCAGTCTGATCCCGCTGGTCTGGCCGCTGATCGCCGGCGGGCTCGTCGTGGTCGCGCTCGGCGTCTTCGGACGCGCCCACACACCCACCGGGTTCGCGGTCGGCGTGGCCGGCTTCTCCGCCGCCCTGCCGATGAAGGTCTGGCTCACCACCGGCGCGTTCGTGCTCGCGATCGCACAGGTGGTCTCGGCCCTGTCGATGTGGGACAGGCTCGGCGTCGCCATCCCGCCCGCCGTGCACCGCTGGTCGGGCCGGATCGCGTTCCTGCTGACGATCCCCGTCGCCTTCCACTGCCTCTACGCCCTGGGCCTGCAGTACGACGTTCCACGGGTCCTGGTGCACTCGCTGCTCGGCTGCTTCTTCTACGGGGTGTTCACCACGAAGATGCTCGCCCTGCCCAAGCGCGGCGCCCCCGGCTGGACGCTGCCGGTGCTCGGCGGGGTGGCGTTCACGGTGCTCGTGGGGCTCTGGCTGACGTCGTCGTTCTGGTTCTTCACCGCCATCGGCTTCAAGGTGTGAAGGACGTCGTACGGGTGAGTCCGGCGGCCCGCCCCTTGGCAGCCACGACGAGCGCCATCTTGCGCGAGGCCTCGTCGATCATCTCGTCGCCCAGCATGACCGCGCCGCGCTTCTCGACCGAGGTGTAGTAGTCGTACGCCTCCAGGATGAGCTCGGCGTGATCATAGTCCTCCTGCGTGGGCGAGAACACCGCGTTGGCCGCGTCGACCTGGGAGGGATGCAGCACCCACTTGCCGTCGAACCCGAGCGCCGCCGCCCGGCGGGCCACCTTCTCGAAGCCCTCGACGTCCTTGATCTGCAGGTAAGGGCCGTCGATCACCTGCAGGTCGTGCATCCGCGCCGCCATGAGCAGGCGCATGAGGATGTAGTGGTAGGCGTCGCCCTCGACGTAGCCGGGCGGCTGCTCGCCGACGACGAGCGTCCGCATGTTGATCGAGGCCATGAAGTCGGCGGGGCCGAACACGAGCGTCTCCAGCCGCCGCGACGAACCCGCGACGGCGTCGACGTTGACCAGCCCGCGGGCGTTCTCGATCTGCGCCTCGATGCCGATGCGGCCCAGTTCGTGACCCATGGCCTGCTCGATCTGGGTGAGCAGCGTGTCGAGCCAGACGACGTCGGTGGACTCCTGGACCTTGGGCAGCATCAGGCAGTCGACGAACTCCCCCGCGCCCTCGACGACCTCGATCACGTCGCGGTACGCCCACTGCGTGGTGAGGTCGTTGACCCTGACCACCCGTGTCTTGCCCGACCAGTCGCCCTCGCGCAGCGCGGTCACGATGTTCTTTCGCGCCTCCTGCTTGGCCGCCGGGGCGACGGAGTCCTCCAGGTCGAGGAAGACCTCGTCGACGGGCAGGGTCTGGGCCTTGTCGAGGAAGCGGGGGTTGCTGCCGGGCACGGCGAGCACCGAACGACGGGAACGCATGCGCACACGGTACTCGTCCCCGGCCCCGGCCCGGCCGTACAGTCGGAGCTGTGAGCGACAACACCTCCGCGATCGAAGAGGGCGCGAAGAAGTCGGGCATCCTCTGGCTCACTCTCGATCGCCCGCGCCTGGCCTGGCACTCCTGGCACGACGGCTCGATCTACGTGGTGACGGGGGGCGAGGAGCAGCAGCTGCCCGGTCTCGACGCGCTCGACCGGGTGCACGTCACGCTGCGCAGCAAGGACAACGGCGCCAGGCTGGTGGAGTTCGACGCCGCGGTGTCGGTCGTCGACCAGGCCGCGGCCGGTGACGCCATGGCGGCGCTGGCGAAGGAGCGGCTCAACGCCCGCGACAGTGAGCACCTCGCCGAGCGCTGGGCCCGCGAATGCACCGTCGTGCGCCTCACCCCGGAGCGGTGACCTCGGCCGGCTCCCCGGCGACGGGTCCCGGCCCCGCCGCTGACTGGGCCGCTGACTGGACCGAGGCGGTTGCGGTCTGGGCGAGCAGCGCGCCCGAGAGCACGATCAGCCCGCCCACGATCTGGAACACGCCGAGCGTCTCCCCGACCAGTGCCCAGGCCAGCACCGCGCCCGCGATGACCTCCAGGGACGCGACGGTGGCGCCGACGGCGGCGGACAACCGGCGCACGGCGTACATGCTCACGATGTACGCGACCGAGGTGCCGACGACCGCCATGCACAGGTAGGCCCCGAGCACCGGGAGCGTGACGGCGCCCTCCGGCGTGGCGGAGACGGTGAAGGCCTCCCAGGGGATGTTCCAGGGCCGCGAGAACGGGAGCAGCAGGACGGCCGCGCCCAGCAGGCCCCAGGCGATCAGGCCGAGAGGGTCGATGTCGTCGCCAAAGCCATCGCACATGAGGAAATATCCGGCGCAACACGCTCCGGCCAGCAGCCCGAGCAGCAGTCCCAGCGCGTCGATCCGCAACCCCTGCCAGGCCTCGACGACGATCGCGAGGCCCGCGATGGCCACGACCGCGCCGACGTACGCCGCCCCGGCGAGCCTGACCCTGCGCACGACCCGCACCCACGCCACCACCATCACCGGCGCCATGAACTCCAGCAGCAGCGCCACCCCCACCGGCAACCGGGTGATGGCCACGAAGTACAACGACTGCACCCCCGCCACGCCCATGACCGCGTAGAGACCGAGGAACGGCAGCTTCGAGGACGGGATCCGCAGCGCGCGGGGCCTCACCACGGCCAGCACGGCCACGAGCAGCAGGCCCGCCCCCGCCATTCGCGTCCAGACGGCCTCCATCGGCTCCAGCCCGGCCTCGATGAGGTATTTGGCCATCGGCCCGGCGAAAGCGAAACACCACGATCCCACGAACGCGAGCGCCAGCCCCGCATACCTCATCGCACACCACCTGACCAGTAATGACCGTTAAGCGGGTTTGATACTGACACGTCCGGGGTCCGGGGCGCAACGGGAACACCCTGTTAGCCTGGCCACGTGCAGATCTTCGTGGGCCGGCTGCAAGGCACCCCGGTCTTCGATCCCGCGGGCGACCAGATCGGCCGGGTGCGGGACGTCGTGGCGGGCCTGCGCCTCACCCGCCGGCCGGCCGTGCACGGTTTCGTGGTCGAGGTGCAGCCGCGCCGCCGCGTGTTCCTGCCCATCACCCGCGTCCGCCGCATCGAGGCCGGCGCCGTGGTCTTCACCGGCCGGCTCAACATGCGCCGGTTCGAGCAGCGGGCCACGGAGACGCTCGTCATCGGCGAGATGCTCGACCTCGCCGTGTCCTACGACGACCGGCAGATGACCGTCTACGACGTGGCCATGGAAGAGGTCAGGCCGTCCACGTGGGAGATCACCAAGATCGCACTCCACCGGGGCCGCCGGCGCGACCTGCGCATCGTCGACTGGGACGAGGTGTCCGGGTTCGACACGCTGCAGAAGGACCAGGGGGCCGCTGGCCTGATCACCGCGTTCGAGTCGCTGCGGGCCGCCGACATGGCCAGCGCGCTGCACGGGCTGCCGGGCAAGCGCCGCATCGAGATCGCCCGCGCTCTCAGCGACGAGCGGCTGGCCGACGTGCTCGAAGAGCTCCCGCCCGACGACCAGATCGGCATCGTCGGCACGCTGGAGCCCGAACGAGCCGCCGTCGTGCTGGAGGAGATGGGGCCCGACGACGCCGCCGACCTGCTGCACGACCTGCCGCAGGAGCAGGCGGCCAGGCTGCTGGCGCTGATGGAGCCGGATGAGGCCGCCCCGGTGCGGCGCCTGCTCAGCTACCCGGTCGACAGCGCGGGCGGCGTGATGACCAGCGAGCCCGTGATCCTGCCTCCCACCTCCACGGTGGCCGAGGCCCTCGCCCACATCCGCCAGCAGGACCTCACCCCGGCCGTCGCGGCGCAGGTCTACGTCACCAGACCGCCCACGGAGACGCCGACGGGCACCTATCTGGGCGTCTCGCACTTCCAGCGGCTGCTGCGCGAGCCGCCGTCCACGCTCCTCGGCGGCGTGCTCGACCCCTCGATCGACCCCATCAAACCGGAGTTCACGCTGCACGAGGTCACCTCCTACCTGGCCAACTACAACCTGGTCGCGGCGCCCGTCGTCGACGAGTTCGGCCGGCTGGTCGGCGCGGTGACCGTCGACGACGTGCTCGACCACCTGCTTCCCGAGGACTGGCGCGAAGGGGCCGACCATGACGTCTGAACGCCTCGACCAGCCTCGCGACCTGCGGCGGTCGTTGCGTCCGCACTATGACCCCGAGGCGTTCGGGCGGCTGTCGGAGCGCATCGCCCGTTTCCTCGGCACCGCCCGGTTCATCGTGTACATGACCGTCTTCGTGACGACCTGGGTGATCTGGAACGTCGCCGCGCCCGAGCACCTGAAGTTCGACCCCTATCCGTTCATCTTCCTCACGCTGATGTTGTCGCTGCAGGCCAGCTACGCCGCGCCGCTGATCCTGCTGGCCCAGAACCGCCAGGACGACCGCGACCGCATCCAGTACGAGCAGGACCGCGAGAGCGCCGAGCGCAACCAGGCGGAGATCGAATATCTGACCCGGGAGATCGCCGGGTTGCGCCTGGCGCTGAACGAGGTGGCCACCCGCGACTATCTGCGCTCCGAGCTCGGACACCTCCTGGAGGAGCTCAGGGAGCGCCGGTGATGTCGAGCTTGGCGAGCATCGAGCGCACCTGGCCGATATCGTCGGGGCCCAGCATGTCGAGGAACTGCGTCCTGATGCCGCGCAGGTAGGTCGGCGTCGCCTCCGCCAGCCTGGACGCGCCGCGCTCGGTCAGCACCGCGAACAACCCGCGCGCGTCGTCGGCGCACGCCTCGCGCGCCACCAGGCCGTCGCGCTGCAACCGGTCGATGAGCCTGGTCAGCCCGCTGCGGGACAACAGCACGCGGTCGGCCAGATCGTTCATGCGCAGCCGCCGCTCCGGCGCCTCGGCCAACTGCATGAGCACGTCGTACGACGCCAGCGGCAGGTCATGGGCGACCAGCAACTCCGCCTCCAGGTGGCGGGTGATGCGCACCTGGGCCCGCTGCAGCATCCGCCAGACCGCCAACTCGTCGACGGTGAGGCCCTCGTGGCGCAGAAGAGTCACGGAGTAACCTTAGGACGTTGTTGCACGAACATCTAACAGCTCGGATTAACTCAGCGAGGCCTCCGGTTCATACGATGGAGGGGCATCCTCACTGGCGTCCAGCGCCTGTCACACATATACCGACAAAGGAGGGACGGCACTCCCTCGTGCCGACTTCGATGGCACTAACCCAGGAAAACGTGACGGCCGCTCTCGCCACCGTCATCGACCCCGAGATCCGTCGCCCGATCACTGACCTCGGCATGGTCAAGAGCATCGAGATCGCTCCGGGCGGCGCCGTGCACGTCGGCGTCTACCTCACCGTGGCCGGCTGTCCGATGAAGGACACCATCAGCCGCGACGTGAAGAACGCCGTCGCCAAGCTCGACGGCGTGACGGACGTGCAGCTCGAGCTCGACGTGATGAGCACCGAGCAGCGCAAGGCCCTGCAGACCAAACTGCGCGGCGACCGGGGCCCGGAGAAGGAGATCCCCTTCAACCAGCCGGGCTCGCTGACCCGCGTCTTCGCGGTGGCCAGCGGCAAGGGCGGCGTCGGCAAGTCGTCCGTCACCGTCAACCTGGCCGCCTCCATGACCGCGAGCGGACTCAAGGTCGGCATCGTCGACGCCGACATCTACGGCCACAGCGTGCCCCGCATGCTGGGCGCCGCCGAACGGCCCACCAAGGTCGAAGACATGATCATGCCGCCGGTGGCCCACGACATCAAGGTCATCTCGGTCGGCATGTTCAAACCGGAGGGCAACACGCCGGTGGTGTGGCGCGGGCCGATGCTCGACCGGGCTCTGCACCAGTTCCTCGCCGACGTCTACTGGGGCGACCTCGACGTGCTCCTGCTCGACCTGCCCCCGGGCACCGGCGACATCGCCATCTCGGTGGCGCAGCGGCTGCCGTCGGCCGAGATCCTGGTCGTGACGACGCCCCAGATGGCCGCCGCCGAGGTGGCCGAGCGCGCCGGCTCGATCGCCGCCCAGACGCACCAGCAGATCGCCGGCGTCATCGAGAACATGGCGTGGCTGCCGTGCCCCCACTGCGACGAGCGCATCGCGGTGTTCGGCGAGGGCGGCGGCCAGACCGTCGCCGACGCGCTGACCCGCACCCTCGGCGCCAGGGTGCCGCTGCTCGGTCAGGTGCCGATCGACCTGCGGCTGCGGGAGGGCAGCGACGAGGGCAAGCCTCTGGTGCTGACCGACCCCGACTCACCCGCCGCCACGGAGCTGCGCTCGATCGCCGGAGCGCTCAGCAAGCGCTCCTCCAGCCTCAAGGGCCTCCAACTGGGGTTGGCACCCCGCGGCTGACCCGTCCCGCGCGCACGCTCGCCGCCGGCCCGCGTCGCGCGCGGACCGGCGGCGTGCGGCCCACGTCAGGAAACGGACGTCAGGTGGCTTCGGAGTCGTAAGGGGGGATCTCGCCGTAGCCGAGCTCGTCCACCAGGTCAGGCGTGGCGGGGGCCGTGGTGGCCGGTTCGAGCTCGCGCGGCTTGTTGTAGTCGTCCTCGATGTCGTCGAGGAGATGCTTCCTGACGAACGTACGGGGGTTGAGGTCGGCCGGGTCGAAGTCCGAGAACTCCGGGCCCAGCCCCGCGCGCAGGTCGTCACGCGCGTTGGTGGCCATGCGCCGCAGGTTGCGCAGCGTCCGGCCCGCCTGCGAGGCGGCCTGAGGCAGTTTGTCGGGGCCGAAGACGAGCAGCGCGAGCACGATCAGCGCTGCGACTTCCCACCACCCAAGTCCGAACACCGTGAGCTCCTACCGCAGTCCAACCTCTCCGAGGACAACCCCGGCCTATCCACAGACTAAGGGCTCTCCGGCCTAGGTCGGTCGCCGCCCTATGGTCATTTTCACCGCAAAAGCCCCTGCCCACCGGGCCACCGCGTGCGGAGCGCGGGTCCGCTTCGACCACGCGGACGGCCCGGCCCGGTTCGTCACGGCGGCGCGGCGGGGAAGCCGGTGAGCGTCACCCTGGAAAGCCGGTCACGCACGACGGCGGGTGGGGGCGGGTCGGCTGTGCCGTACAAGATCCTTATTTTTCGAGTGAGATCAGGACGGACTGGGCGCGGGCTGGTCATCGGCCTCGACGGTGAGAGTGGCGCGCTGTTCCTGGCCGGCGCGCTGGAACTTGATGTCGATCGTGGAGCCGGGCGCCTTGCTGCGGATCAGCGCGATCAGCTCGTTGCCGTCCTGCAGCGCCAGCCCGTCGATCTCCAGGATCACGTCGCCCGCCTTCAGCCCGGCCTTGCCCGCCGGTCCGTCGGCGTCGACCGGCTGCTGGCCGCTGACCGGCTCGGAGGCGATGCGTACGCCCTGACCCTTGTAGTCGCGGTCGAGAAGGATGCCGATCTTGGGGCGCTTGGCCCTGCCGGTGGTGATGAGCTCTTCGGCGACGCGCCGCGTCTGGTTGACGGGGATCGCGAAGCCGAGGCCGATGCTGCCGCTCTGGCTGTTGAGCGATCGGCTGAGGGTGGCGATCGCCGAGTTGACGCCGACGACCTCGCCGCGGCCGTTGACGAGCGGCCCGCCGGAGTTGCCGGGGTTGATGGCGGCGTCGGTCTGGATCGCGCTGATGTAGGCGGTCTCCTCGGAACTGGCGCCGGTGTCGTCGCCGGCGATGACCGGCCGGTTGAGCGAGCTGACGATGCCGGTCGTGACCGTGCCGGTCAGGCCCAGCGGGGAGCCGACGGCGATCACGGGGTCACCGACGACCACCTGGTCGGAGTTGCCCAGAGTGATCTCGGGCGTGCCGAACGTGTCCTCGGGCTTGATGACGGCCAGGTCGGAGCCGGGGTCACGGCCGACGATGCGGGCCGTGGTGGTCTTGCGGTTGTTGAACATGATGCGGATCTCACCGCCCTTGGCGGCCGGGGCGACCACGTGGTTGTTGGTCACCACGTAACCGTTCTTGATCAGGAAACCGGAGCCCGAGGCGCCTTCGGTGGCCATGCCGTTGCCGGCCTCGATGGACACCACGCTCGGCAGCACCCGCGTGGCCACGCCCGCCACCGAGTCGGGCGCCCGGTCGGTGGCGCCGGTCGGCACCGGGCCCAGGCTGTAGCCGGGGTCGTTGTCGCTGGCCGGCTTGGTGAGCAGGTAGGTGCCGACGCTGCCGAGCAGCGAGGCCACCAGGGCGATGGCGACGGCGGTCGAGATGAGGAAGCCGGTGCTGGGGATGCGGCGCGGCCTGCTGACGTGGCTGTGCGCGCCCGATGGAGGCGGCGCCCAGCCCGCGCCCATGCCGAGTGCCTGACGCGGGGGCGGGGGTGGTGGCGTGCCGCCGAAGGGAGGGCCGCCGAAGGGCGGCGCTTCGTACGCCCGCGTGCCGCCGTCAGGACGGCCGTAGCCGCCTCCACCGCCGGGACGGCCATCTGGACGGCCGTAACCGCTCTCACCCCCGTCAGGGCGGCCGAAGGCGAGGTTCTCCTGTGTGCCGCTCTCGGCGAGCCCGAAGAACGGACCGTCGTGGGAGCGTGAGTCGCGGTCGGGCGGCGCGCCTTCGTAGGAGCGTGAGTCGCCGTCGGGCGGCGGGCCATCGTAGGGGCGCGAACCCGGCTCGGGCGGCGGAGCTTCATGGTTGCGGGCGTCCGGGTCGGGCGGACCGAACGAGGGCGCGCTGAGCCGTGACCCGCTCTGGCCGGGGTCGTCAGGAGCGGACCCGCCCTCGGCGGGCGATTCGCCGGCCGAGCGGTCGTACGGTGGCGTGCCGGAACCCTCGGAGCGGCCCGACGGGTCGCCCCAGGAGGCGCCGAACGAGGCGGGCGGCTCGGGCCGCCTGCTTTCGTACTCGGACGCATCTTCCGCGGGCAGGAAGTCCGGCCGCCCCTGTGGCTCAGGGTAGTCCGACGTCGTGCGTCCTTCGTTGGGGCGCGTCTCGTCGGTCATCTAAGTCTCACCACTCCTTGGCTCGGCCACCGCAATCCTCGCTTGTGCGGCATACGAGGGTCATAAAGCCTTTGTCATGAATCGCTCGTGACAAATCCCGAACCCAGATCGTATGCCCCACGCGTCGTTGACTACGCCACCCCGAGTATCCCAGGCATGGTGCCGACTCAAGGTGTGGCGGTGGGGGGAGCACTCGTCGGCGAGTTGCGATCGGGCTGCTGGAAGAGCTCGACCGGGGGCGCGGGGTTGCTCTGGCCCACGCCGGTCGCCGCGAAGAACGTGCCCAGCGCGACGGCGGCGGAGACCACCCCGACCGCCACGTAGGTCGAGCGCCGCCTACCACCGCGCCCAGGGCCCGTGGCCCCACCAGCGGCGTCCCGGCGCGGGCGGTTGTCCAGAGGCGCGATGCTGTGCGGCCCAGGGATGGGCACCCCGCCGAAGGTGCGTGTGGGGAAAGGGCGCTCCCTCGGGGGCAGTGGCCCTCCCGGCTCCGCCATCCGGAGCAGGGACATCGTCAGGTCGGCGGGCATCGACGGATCGTCGAGCGAGCGCAGGCGCGACTTCAGCGCCCGCATCGACTCGACCTCTCGACGACAGTCAGCGCAGAAGGTCAGATGAGCAAGCGCACGCTCGCGTTCGGCGTGGTTGAGCTCCCCGTCGACGAGCGCGGATACGCGTTCTCCAAGATGAGCCATATCAGTTTTCCTCCCCACGGATCACGGTCGGGGGGAGTTGAGAGTTACGGGGGGCCCGATGGTCGAGCGCCTCCCGCAACTGCGCCCGGCCACGGTGAATGCGGCTTCGGACCGTGCCCAGCTTGACGCCGAGCGTGGCCGCGATCTCTTCATAGGACAGGCCCTCGATGTCACAGAGCACGATCGCGGCCCGGAACTCCGGGGCGAGCGCGTCGAGGGCGGCCTGGATGTCGGGCTCCAGATGCGCGTCGTCCAGCGCCTGCGCGGGAGACGGCTCACGGCCGCGCAACCGCTCGGCGGCGTCGTCGGCCAGCCCCTCGAACCTGATGCGCTGCTTGCGGCGCG
The DNA here is from genome assembly GCF_009908215.1 of Nonomuraea sp. K271. Lineage (NCBI taxonomy): Bacteria > Bacillati > Actinomycetota > Actinomycetes > Streptosporangiales > Streptosporangiaceae > Nonomuraea > Nonomuraea sp. K271. The sequence continues at coordinate 28,381 of NZ_JAAAHR010000065.1, forward strand.
CCATGTCGAGGAACAGGTTGGTCGTGATCCGGTGCAGCCACCCCTCGAAGGTGCCGGGGGTGTAGCTCGACAGCGACCTGAAAACCCGGACGAAGACCTCCTGCGTCAGGTCTTCCGCGTCGTGGACATTGCCGGTCAGCCGGTATGCCAGCCGATACACGCGTGCGGAGTGCGTCCGCACCACTTCCTCCCACGTGGGAGGAGTCCAGTCAGACGACACCGGAGTATCTGTCTGGTGGTCGCTTTCGTCCACCAGAACTCCTCTCTCTGGGACCACCGCTACCGCCATAGTGCCTGGTTTCGTCCCTTCGTGCGCACTGCCTGCCTTCCGGACCGGCAAAGCCCGTTTAAACCTGCAACGCCTCAGGTCCCTCCTGAGTTCCCGTCCCGGCGTGTCTCCCATAGGCTGCGATCGGCACCAATCACGTGTATGACCTTTTGCGACAATCGCACGAAAGTGGGGGGAGGCGGCCGATGACCACTCCGGTGGAGGCCACTCTGGCCTATGCGGAGCAGTTCCATCACGAGGATGAGATCGTGCACGCTGCGCGGCAGCGCGGGCTGGAGATGGGTGCCACGCCCATCCTTCCCGGCGGCGGGGCGGCCTTGTGTTTCCTGGCGACCGCGGTCAACGCCAAGTCCGTCGTCGAGGTCGGCACGGGCTGCGGCGTCTCGGGCCTGTGGCTGCTGCGCGGCATGCGCTCGGACGGCACGCTGACGAGTGTCGACGTCGAGCCCGAGCACCAGCGGCTCGCCCGGCAGGCGTTCGCCGAGGCGGGCTTCTCCGGCGGGCGGGTACGCCTCATCTCGGGCCGGGCGCTCGATGTGCTGCCACGGCTGTCGGACGGCGGCTATGACATGGTGTTCGCCGACGGCGCCAAACACGAGTACGCCGACTACCTCTCCGAGGCGGTCCGGCTGCTGCGCGTGGGCGGCATCGTGGCCTTCGACAACATGTTGTGGCACAACCGGGTGGCCGACCCGGCGCAGCGCGACCCCGACACGGTGACGCTGCGCGAGGTGGGCAAGCTGGTGCAGTCGGACGAGCGGCTCCGCTCGGTGCTGATGCCGCTGGGCGACGGCCTGCTCGCCGCCGTCAAGATCGTCGACTGACCCGCCCGCTGCCGCGTACGTCCGCGTGCCTCTCCCGACGCACGCGCCGGCTGCGCGCGCGGGCCCGGCCGGCCGGGCACCCGGCCGCCACGGGCGCGTACGCTCCGGCAAGGCACGCGCCCGTCAGATGCGCGCGCCCTTCCCGGCAAGCGCCCGTCAGATGCGCGTGAGCCATTCGAGGAGCACGCGCACGCCGAACCCCGTGGCGCCCTTGCTGAGCGTGCCCTCGTCGACGGTGCTGCGTCCGACGCCGGCGATGTCGAGGTGCGCCCACGGCCGCTCCCCGGCGAACTCCCGCAGGAACAACGCCGCCGTGATCGACCCCGCGCCGAACTTCGAGCCGGACTCGACGTTGCTGAGGTCGGCGATCGGCGACTTCAGCGCGGCCGCGTAGTCCTCGATCAGCGGCATGCGCCAGAGCCGGTCGTCGGTGGTCTGGCCGGCGTCGACGAGCTGCCTGGCCAGCGCGTCGTCGGAGGAGTAGACGGCGCCGACGTTGCGCCCGAGCGCCACGGTGATCGCCCCGGTGAGCGTGGCGACGTCGACCACGGCGTCGGGGTCGAGGACGGCGTCGGCGTAGGCCAGGGCGTCGGCCAGCACCAGGCGCCCCTCGGCGTCGGTGTTGAGCACCTCGACGGTACGGCCGCCGTAGTGCTTGATGACGTCGCTGGGCCGCTGCGCCGTGCCCGACGGCATGTTCTCGGCGGCCGCGACCAGCCCGGTGACGCGTACGGGCGCGCCCAGCCGGGTGAGCGCGCCGAGCACGGCGATCACGGCCGCGCCGCCCGCCATGTCGGTCTTCTGGGTCTTCATGTTGTCCGTCGGCTTCAGCGACAGCCCGCCGGAGTCGAACGTGATGCCCTTGCCCACCAGCACCACGTGCCGGTCGTAGGGCCCGTCGGGCGTGTAGGAGAGCTGGATGAGCCGCGGGGGGCTGGCCGAGCCGCGCCCCACGGCGAGGATGCCGCCGAAGCCCTCTGCCTGGAGGCGCTCTTCGTCCCACACCTTGACCGGCACGCCGCTGTCGGCGGCCCGTTCGGCGAGCCAGGCGGGGTTCTTCACCGAGGACGGCGTGTTGGCCAGGTCGCGCGCGAGCGCCACCGCCTGGGCGACGACCTGCGCGCGGCGTACCTGAGCCTCGTCGGCCCCCGCGAAGGCGAGCGTCCGCACGGCCGGCTTGCCCGCCTTGCCGATCCTGTACGAGTACGCCGCCAGCAGCGCCGCCTCGGCGAACGCCGTCACGTCGCCGCCGGGCGTCACCACGGTCAGCGTGTCCTTGCCCTTGACCTTGCGCGTCAGCGCGGCGCCGGCCCTGCGCAGCGCCCGCGGCGAACGGTCACCGACGCCGTAGAGCAGCACGCGGCCCACACCGTCGCCCCGTGCCACCGGGACCTCGACGACCTCGCCCGCCTCCCCCTTGGCCTCGTAGTGTTCCAGCAGGTCGGGCACGGGCAGGTGCAGCTCGACCGGGTGCGCTGGGCTGAGGTCAGAGGCGTAGGGGACGGCCAGCAGCTCGGGCTCGCCGGGGGCCTCGGCGACCACCGACGCAGTGGTCTCAATGGGCACGGAATCTCTCCTCGGACGTCAGCGACCCTGGCGCCGGATTATCGCCAGGGTCGTAGAACAAAAGGTGTCTCTCGGGGCCGCTCAGCCGACGACGTTCTTCAACGCCTCGCCGAGCGCCTTGGCCTCGTCGGCGGAAATCTCCACGACTAGCCGGCCGCCACCTTCCAGGGGGACCCGCATGACAATGCCGCGCCCTTCCTTGGTGACCTCGAGCGGACCATCGCCGGTCCGCGGCTTCATCGCCGCCATGCGTGTTTCCCTTCCTGCCTTGGGCTCCCGCGGCCCGCGATTTCCGACCGCCCGTCGGGGGTGGTCGGCGCATTCACGTCTTCTGTGATGTCCTATTCTCCCGCATCGAGAGCGCTCATGGGTAACGATCTCCTCCCAGAATGCGTTGTCGAGGTCGGCGATCGCGTCCAAACTGGACTTCGTGCACGCTCGCGCCGCTCTGTTCGACCTCTATGGAGACCACCTGCGCTCACGCGGTGGGCAAGCCTCCGTGGCCGCCCTCGTACGCCTCATGAAACCCCTGGAAATCGCCGCTCCCGCAGTGCGTACGGCGGTTTCGCGCATGGTGCGGCAGGGCTGGCTGCAGCCCGTCAGGCTCCCTCAGGGCCCCGGTTACGGGCTGACGCCGAAGTGCGTCAGGCGTCTGGACGAGGCGGCGTTGAGAATTTACCGAGCCGGAACGCTGACCTGGCACGGCAGATGGCATCTGATCGTTTTCGGACCGGTCAAGGACCGCCCGCGAAGGGAGCGGCTGCGCGCCGACCTGACGTTCCTGGGCTACGCCGCGCTGTCCGAGACGGCCTGGATCGGGCCGCGCTCGTCGATCGAGCTGGACAACCTGCTGGAGAGCGAGGGCGTACGAGCCGACAGGTTCGACTCGGCGCTGGAGGGTGACCCCCGCGAGCTGGTCGCCAGGGCGTGGGATCTGACCGCCATCGGCGAGGCGTACACACATTGGCTGGCCGAGGCTGACACGCTGATCAGCGGGCTCCCGGAGGGGGCATCGGCCGCCCAGGTGTTCGCCACCAGGAGCAGGCTCGTGCACGGCTGGCGCAACTTCCTGTTCCGCGACCCGGGGCTGCCGCCCGAGCTGCTGCCCGCCGGCTGGCCGGGCGAGAAGGCCAGGATCTACTTCGAGCAGGAAGCCGCCCGGCTGCTGCCCGCAGCCGCCGCGTTCGTCGACAGGGAGTTGACTTGATCCGCTATGACGTGGCCGACGCCGTCGCCACCATCACCCTCGACCGCCCCGACGCGATGAACTCGCTGACCGCCGAGACCAAACAGGCCCTGCTCGACGCGCTCCGCGGGGCGGCGGACGACCCCGCGGTGAGGGCCGTCCTGCTCACCGGCTCCGGACGGGCGTTCTGCGCGGGCCAGGACCTGCGTGAGCACGCCGCCAACCTGGAGGCGGGCCGCGGCCTGGCCGACACCGTGCGCGCGCACTACAACCCGATCGTGGAGCTCATCACCACCATGGGAAAGCCGGTGGTGGCCGCCGTCAACGGCGTCGCGGCGGGCGCGGGCGCGTCCATCGCCTTCGCCTGCGACCTGCGGGTGGCGTCCGAGAAGGCCAAGTTCGCGCTGGCGTTCGCGGGCATCGGGCTGGCGCCCGACTCGGGCGCGTCGTGGACGCTGCAGCGGCTGGTCGGCCAGGGCAGGGCCGCCGAGCTGATGTTGCTCGGCGAGCCCGTCGACGCGGCCCGCGCGCTGGAGCTGGGGCTCGTCACGCGCGTGGTCCCCCCTGACGACGTGCTGAAGACCGCACGGGAGCTCGCCGGGGCGCTGGCTCAGGGCCCGACGGTGGCGTACGCCGCCACCAAGCGGGCGCTGGCCTACGCCGCGACGCACGCGCTGCCCGACTCGCTGGCCCTGGAGGCCGACCTCCAGGACGCGTGCGCCGCCTCCCAGGACCACCGGAACGCGACGAGAGCCTTCGTCGCCAAGGAGCGCCCCACGTTCGAGGGCAGGTGACGGGGCCCTCAGGCCGGCCGGCGTGAGCGTGCCAGGCAGCCCTCGATGTGGTCGTCGACCAGGCCGATGGCCTGCATCAGCGCGTAGGCCGTGGTCGGGCCGACGAACCTGAACCCGTGCCTCTTCAGCTCCTTGGCCAGCGCCTTGGAGCCGGGCGTCGAAGCGGGCACGTCGGCCATCGTCCTCGGCACCGGCGCGTCGGGCTCGGCGAAGCGCCACACCAGCTCCGAAAGCCCTTCGGGAAGGCCGAGCGCGGCCCTGGCGTTGCCGATCGCGGCTTCGATCTTGGCCCGGTTGCGGACGATGCCGGGGTCGCCGAGCAGCCGTTCGACGTCCTGCTCGGTGTACGCGGCGACCTTGACGATCGAGAAGCCGTCGAAGGCGGCGCGGAAGTTCTCCCTCTTGCGCAGGATCGTCAGCCACGACAGGCCCGACTGGAACGCTTCCAGCGCCACACGCTCGAAGACCGCGTCGTCGCCCTTGACCGGGCGGCCCCACTCCTCGTCGTGATAGGCGAGGTACATCGGGTCCGCCATGCCCGGCCACGTGCACCTGATCGGCTCGGTCACGGTCGTTCGTCCCCCGGCGTGGATTGCGCGGGCGCCTCCCCGCGCACTTCCCCACCGTCCTTCTCGACCGTCGCCTCGACCGGGCGGGGCGCCGGCTCGCCGTCGCCGCTCGCACCGTGGGCTTCGTCCTCGTGTGCTTCGTCCTCGGTCACGCTCTCCGGCCGGTCCGCCTGCTCGCCGTCCCGCTGCCCGTCCAGGACCTCGTCCGCGTCAGGGGCGGCGGGTGCGGGCATCGTGCCGGTGGCGCCGTTGGAGGTCTGCTCGACGGCGGCATCGCGCGGAGGGACCCGCCACTGTGCGTGGTGCCCGTCGCCGTCGTCGCCCCAGGGCCCTCCGCCGGGCAGCGGGTCGCCCGACTCGGGAAGCTCCCTGTACGCGGCCGGAGCCTGCGGAGCGTGGTCGGTGCGCAGCCCCGAGCCCGGGACGGCGTGGGTCTCCTGCCGCGCGTACAGCCGGCTCGACAGCAGCTCGGAGACGCGCTGCTCCAGCACCGCGATCCGCGAGTCGCGGGCGCTGATCGCGCCGGCGGCCCTGCGCAGGGTCTCGTCGACGCTCTGCGTGTGGTAGCCGACCAGGTTGACCGGCAACTGGAGCGCCATGAAGTCGACCGCCGTCAGCTGCCCGGGCTCGGGCAGGTCGAGGGGCGGCACGTCCGGCGGGAACTCGGTCAGCTCACCGCCCCTGCCAAGGGAGACCACGACCACGCATGCCAGGATGGCGATGGCGGCGATGGCGAGTACGACCAGCACATTGGCATCGTACTCATACGGCGGGGCTCGTTCAGCATCAGCGCAAGCAGCCCAATCCGGTCAGCCGGTCGCCTCGCCGAGTTCGGCGACGCTGGGCCGTACGGGCTGCGAACGCGCTTCGAGGTGGGCGAACGCCTCCTCCACGGTGGTCGTCCAGGAGATCGCGTCGAAGACGTCGGCCCTGGTGAAGCCCTGGTCGTACATGCCGCCGACGAGGGCCCTGAGCGGTTCGTACAGGCCCCAGGGGTCGAGGATCACCAGGGGACGGTCGTGGATGCCGAGCACCCGCGCGGTCCAGATCTCGAAGAGCTCTTCCAGCGTGCCGATGCCGCCGGGAAGCACGAGGAAGGCGTCGGACCGGACGTCCATGACGCCTTTGCGCTCGCGCATGTCGTTGGTGACGATCAGTTCGTCGGAGTCTTCGTCGGCCACCTCGATGTCCACCAGGACCTGCGGGATCACGCCGACCGTCCGCCCGCCCCCGGCCCTGGTGGCCGAGGTGACCGCGCCCATGCAGGAGACGGTGGCGCCACCGCTCACCAGCGTGTGGCCACGCTTGGCGAGCTCGGTGCCGACCTGCCGGGCCAGCTCTATGTATTTCTGGTCGATTCGCATGCTGGAGGCGCAGAAGACGCAGATGTTCACAAGGGGCCAGCCTATTGGGGCTCGGCGGGCTGGGCGGCGGCGGACGCCAGTTCTTCGTCCTGCTGCTGCGAGCGTGCCCGGTCGGCGTCCACGATGATGCGCACGGCCTCGTCGACGTCGTCGGTGACGGTGATCAGGTCGAGGTCCTGGGGAGCGATCTTCGCGGTGCCGAGCAGGGTGGTCTTGATCCAGTCGACCAGCCCGCCCCAGAACTCGGTGCCCACCAGCACCACGGGGAAGGAGGTGACCTTGCGCGTCTGCACCAGCGTGAGCGCCTCGAACAGCTCGTCGAGCGTGCCGAAGCCACCGGGCAGGGCGATGAAGCCGCAGGAGTACTTGACGAACATCGTCTTGCGCACGAAGAAGTAGCGGAACTCGATGCCGAGGTCGACGTAGTCGTTCATGCGCTGCTCGAACGGCAGCTCGATGCCGAGCCCGACCGACACCGCTCCGTCGACGTCGCGCGCGCCCCGGTTGGCCGCCTCCATGACGCCCGGCCCGCCGCCGGTGATGACGGCGTAACCCGCCTCCGCCAGCGCCCTGCCGAGCCGGCGCCCCTGCTCGTAGTCGAGGGAATCCTCGCCGGTGCGCGCGGAGCCGAAGACCGTGACCGCCGGGGGCAGCTCGGCGAGCTGGCCGAATCCCTCCACGAACTCGGCCTGGATGCGCAGCACCCGCCATGGGTCCATGTGCACCCAGTCGGAGGATCCCTGGCGTGCGAGCAGCCGCTGGTCGTGCGTGGAGGTGGGGACGAAGCGGCCGCGGACGACGGCCTGCCCGTGACGGCGTTCCCGGCGTGACTTTTCCATGCGGGTCACGCTAGTCGCCTTCGGACACCGCCAGTTCCACCTTCACCCGCCTGCCGGGCCGGCGTCGCGACGGCGACCGGAGCCACAACTCGGGGCACATCCGCAGCTCAGGGCCATGAAACAGGTTGCTAAAAAATCTTGTAAGAAGCAGGGAACCGAATTTCGACTCCCCCGCGTCTAACTGCCGAGGGTGCTGCTCGGGACTGAAAGTGGTCTTCCCCGCCAAATGGCCGGCGAGGAAGGCCACTTTCATGTGGAGAGCCAGTCGAGCATGGCCCGCTCGCTCTCGACGATCTTCGGCAGCGAGACGTACTCCCCCTGCTGGTGCGCGAGGTTCGGATCACCGGGCCCGTAGTTGACGGCGGGCACCCCCAGTGCGGAGAAGCGGGCCACGTCGGTCCAGCCCAGCTTGGCGCGCGGCGTGCCGCCGACCGCCTCGGTGAAGGCCGCGGCCACCGGGTGCGTCAGGCCCGGCCTCGCGGCGGGCGCGGCGTCGACGAAGGCCACCTCGAAGCCGTCGAACACCTCGCGTACGTGCTCCTGGGCCCGCTCGATCGACAGGTCGGGCGCGAACCGGTAGTTGACGGTCACCACGCACTGGTCCGGGATGACGTTGCCCGCGACCCCGCCGCGCACGCCGACCGCGTTCAGCCCTTCGTGGAACTGGAGACCGTCGACCACCGGCCGCCGCGCCTCGTAGGAGTTGAGCCTGGCGAGGACCGGCTCGATCCCGTGGATGGCGTTGCTCCCCAGCCACGACCTGGCGCTGTGGGCGCGCCTGCCCGTCACGGTGACCTCGGCGCGCAGCGTGCCCTGGCAGCCGCCCTCGATCACGCCGCCGGTCGGCTCCATCAGCACCGCGAAGTCGGCCTCCAGCCAGTCGGGGTGGTCTCTGGCGACCCGGTTGAGGCCGTTGCGCTCGGCCTCGACCTCCTCGCAGTCGTAGAAGACGTACGTGATGTCCCTGCCGGACGACGGGACGGCCGCCGCCAGCTTGAGCGCGACCGCCACGCCGGCCTTCATGTCGGAGGTGCCGCAGCCGTACAGGAGGTCTCCCTCCACCCGGCTGGGCAGGTTGGCGGCGACGGGGACGGTGTCGAGGTGCCCGGCGATCAGCACCCGCTCCGGGCGGCCCGCCTGGGTGCGGGCCACGACGGTCTCCCCCGACCGGTCGACCTTCAGGTGCGGCAGCGCGGACAGCGCCCGCCGCACCTCGTCGGCCAGCCGCCGCTCGGCGCCGCTGACCGACTCGATGTCCACGATCGCGGCGGTGAGCGCGCGTACGTCCTGCGTCAGGTCAAGCATCAGGTGTTCACTCCGTGTTCGCGCAGCACCTCGTAGAGGGCCGCCTTGTCGTGCCGCTGTCCCGGCTCCAGATATTGGAGCACGAGCACGCAGGGCAGGCCGAACGTGCCGCCGGGGAACTCCTTCTGGCGGCTGCCGCCGACCGCCACGCACCAGGCGGGGATGCGGCCGCGGGCGATCTCCTCGCCCGTCCGCACGTCGATCACCGGGATCGAGCCGGAGAGGATCGTCCCGGCGCCGACGACCGCGCCCTGCCCGACCCGGGCGCCTTCGACGATCACCGCGCGGCTGCCGATCAGCACGTCGTCCTCGACGACGACCGGGACGGCGCCGGGCTGCTCCAGCACCCCGCCGATGCCCACCCCGCCAGACAGATGCACATTTCTGCCGATCTGGGCGCAGGACCCGACCGTGGCCCAGGTGTCGACCATGGTGCCGGCGTCCACGTACGCGCCGATGTTCGTGAACGACGGCATCAGCACCACGCCGGGCGCCAGGTAGGAGCCCCACCGGGCGATCGCCCCCGGCACCACCCGCACCCCGTCGAACGAGCTCTTGAGCGGGTGCCTGTCGTGGTGCTGGAAGTCGCCCACCTGCGAACGGGCCATGCCGAGCACCGTGAAGCTGAGCAGGATCGCCCGTCTGGCCCGCTCGTCCACGACGACGTCGTCGCCGGCCAGGCGGGCCGCTCTCGCCTCGCCCTTGTCGAGCAGGTCGACCGCGCCGACCACCACGTTGCGCGCGTCGACGTCGGCGGGCGACAACTCCGCCCTGCGCTCCCACAGCTCGTCCACCACCGGGGACAGCGGTGACGAGGTGCTCACGTGACTCATGGCCCCGGAGCTTATCCGTCCAGGTAGGTTCTTCAGCGTGCGCGTGCGCTTCTCCCGTGGGGTCATCACCATCGCGATCATCGTGATCGTCCTCGCCGTGGCCATTTCCGTGGGCCTGTACCACCTGCTCAAGCGGACACCCAAGCTGGCGGAGCGCCATCCGTACTGCGTGGTCAGGACGCCCGACGGCGTCCGCAACCTCGATCCCGAGCAGGCGCAGATCGCGGCGACCATCGCGGCGGTCGCGGCGCGGCGCAGGCTGCCCGAGCGGGCGGTGGTGATCGCGTACGCGACGGCGATCCAGGAGTCGAAGCTCTACAACGTCGCCTTCGGCGACCGCGACTCGGTGGGCGTGTTCCAGCAGCGCCCCTCGCAGGGCTGGGGCAGGAAGAAGCAGCTCATGGACCCCGTCTACGCCACCAACAGGTTCTTCGCCGCCCTGGTCAAGGTGAAGAGATACCGCAAGATCCCGCTGGCGGAGGCGGCGCAGGCCGTGCAGCGCTCGGCGGGCGGCTACGCCTATGCCGCGCACGAGGACGAAGCGAAGATTCTGGCCGCCGCGTTCACCGGGCGTGTCCCCCAAGCGGTGCACTGCTGGTATGCCGCCGCGAAGACGCCCGCGCCCACGTCGCGGACCGCCGCGGCCCGCAAGCAGCTCGCCAGGGCGCTCGGCGGCACCGCGATCACCACCGAGCGGCGCGGCTGGCTGGTGGCCGCGTGGTCGGTGGCCCACGCCGAGAAGTACGGGCTCAACCGCGTCGGCTACAACGGCGCCACCTGGGTCAACGACTATGAGCGCGACGGCTGGCAGACGGGCGGCAAGGCGAGCGCCCGCCGGGTCGACCTCTCGTAGCGCCGGGTCAGGTCGCCCTGCGCACGATGGAGATCGAGCCGGGCGGCAGCGGCTGGGCGTAGCAGGCCGTCCATGAGCGGCCCTGGATGCGTTCGAAGGAGAGCAGCCGCCCGTCGGAGGCGCGGTAGTCGGCGAAGTCGAGCAGGCCCCTGTCGGGGTTGCCGGTGTCGCCCTCGCTCCTGAAGGCGGCCGTGCCCCGCTCGATCGGGAAGAACTCCACGCCCTCCATGATCAGCATGCTCTTGGCGGGAACCATGCCCTGGGTGGGCACGTCGGTCCAGAGCAGCACCTCCAGGTGCGGCGGGTCGCCGTCGAGCACCTCCACCGACAGCCACTGCAGGCGGCGCGAGCCGTCGCGCAGGAGGTATTCGATCCACTGGGTGCCCTGCCACGAGACGTGCATGGCACCGAGCACGCGCGCGGGCGAGCCCTGCACGTCGATCCGGTCGCCGACCTGGATCGTGCGAGGGTCGGTGTAGTCGGTGCCGGCATGCCCGGGCGCGATCACCGGTGCGGCCAGCGGGGTCTCGACGGGAGCGACCTCAGCCGGCGGCACGCTCGTACGGCCCTTCCTGTCCTGCCGCAGAGTGGCCAGGAAGGCACCCAGCAACAGCAGGATGGTGACGATGCTCAGCCCGAGTACGACCATGGAGGTCATGCTCATCGATCAGCTCGCTCCACTCGCGGTCTGTCTCGGCAAAAGCTCTTATCAATTTATGCGTCAAGCCCGCGCGGCGGGCTATGTCGCGCGATCCTACTGGAGGCGGCGCACGGCCGCACCGATCCGCTCATCCGTGGCCGTGACGGCGACGCGGACGTGCCGTTCACCTGCCAATCCGTAGAACTCACCCGGCGCGACCAAAATGCCGATTTCGGAGAGCTTGGCGACCTGGTCCCAGGCGCTCTGCCCATTCGACGCCCAGAGGTACAAACCGGCCGACGAGTGGTCGACACGCCACCCCGCCCGCTCCAGCGCGGGGCGCAGCAGGGCGCGGCGGCCGGAGTAGAGCTCGCGCTGCCGGTCGGCGTGCGCGTCGTCGCCCAGGGCGGCCGTCATCGCCGCCTGGACGGGCGCCGGCATGATCATGCCGGCGTGCTTACGCGTCTCCAGCAACCGCTTGACGAGGACGGGATCGCCCGTCACGAACCCGGCGCGGTAGCCGGCCAGGTTGGAGCGTTTGGAGAGCGAGTGGACCGCCAGCAGCCCCTCGTGGGAGCCGCCGCAGACGTCGGGGTGCAGGATCGAGACCGGCTCCTCTTCCCAGCCGAGCTCGATGTAGCACTCGTCGGAGGCCACGACCGTGCCGCGCTCGCGCGCCCACGCCACGACCTTGCGCAGGTGCTGGGCGGGCAGCACCCGGCCCGTGGGGTTGCCGGGAGAGTTGACCCACATCAGGTCGACCCGTTCCGGGCCGAGCGCGAGCGTGCTGTCGGCCGGGGTCGCCGCCGCCCCGGCCAGCCGGGCGCCCACGTCGTAGGTGGGATAGGCAAGCTCGGGAAAGACGACCCGCCGGGCCCCGAGGTAGGTGGGCAGCCAGGCGACGAACTCCTTGGAACCGATCACCGGAAGCACGTCACGCTGGTCGACGGTGACGCCGTGCCGACGGCGCAGCCACCCGGCCGCGGCCTCGCGCAGCGCCTTGGTGCCGTGGGTGAGGGGGTAGCCGGGGCTGTCGGCCGCCTGCGCCAGCGCGTCCTGGACGGCCCGCGGCACGGAATCGACGGGCGTGCCGACCGACAGATCGACGATGCCGCCGGGATGTGCAAGCGCGCGCTCTTTGTACGGCTCCAGCTTGTCCCAGGGGAAGTCGGGCAGGTTGTTCACGGTTCTCCAGGGTGTCACGTTGCCGTATCGAGCGCCGGGCATGCTTCACGAGCGGGGCGCACCCGGCCCGGATGCCCCCGCTCGCTTCGTGCCTTGACCGTCAGTGGCCCTCTGCCTGCGGCGGCAGGGCGGCCACCACCGGGTGGTCCTTCTCGATCTTGCCGACCTTCGAGGCGCCACCGGGCGAGCCGAGGTCCTCGAAAAAGTCCACGTTCGCCTTGTAGTAGTCCTTCCACTGCTCGGGAAGGTCGTCCTCATAGAAAATGGCCTCGACGGGGCATACAGGCTCACACGCGCCGCAGTCCACGCACTCGTCGGGGTGGATGTAAAGCATGCGCTCGCCCTCGTAGATGCAATCAACGGGGCATTCCTCGATGCACGCCTTGTCCAGGACGTCCACGCAAGGCTGCGCGATGACGTAGGTCACCTCGAGCTCCTTCTTCTCCGCACCATGGCATGACTCTGACCGCGGTTTGCTACGCCCTAGTATTGCCGTGCTTGCCGACTGGCCGAAACGGAGGGTGGCAAACTCGTGGCGGCACGGCTCGTCATCGCGATCACAAGTCAGGACATCGGCGCACGGATCACCACCCGTAGGCGCGTTCCAGAAGGCTTCCGCGACGCGGTGGGGATCCTCGTGTCGTGGGAGTCCGGGGTGCTGACCGTCCGCAAAAAAGACGGGACGCTGGTGGAGATTCCCGAGGAGACGCTGGTAGCCGCCAGGGTCGTTCCGGCCGCGCCTCCTCGACCTGGACGGATGTAGCGGTAAGTATTCGTTGTGTGACTGTACGTACCTGCGCCGCCGCAGCAGCCATCCTCGCCAGTGCCGGATGCGGCGCGTCGTCCACCGAAACCGCCTCCACCGAGGCCAAGAACCTGCCGCCCCTCAACGCCCAGGCCGCCTCCATGAAAGCCGGCTTCGGCACCATGGAGCGGCTCGTCGAGGCCGCGACGCGCGAGGGTGAGCTCAACGTGATCGCCCTGCCCCGCGACTGGGTCAACTACGGCGAGATCATCGACACCTTCGCCGACAAGTACGACATCAAGGTCAACGAACTCGAACCCAACGCGGGCAGCAAGCGTCAGCTCGACGCCGCCGCGCAGCTCAAACCCGACGTGTTCGACCTGACGATGGACGTCGCCGTCGCCGGGGCGGGGCGGTTCGCCCCGTACAAGGTGCAGGGGTGGCAGGACCTGCCCGACCAGGTCAAGGACCCTGCGGGCGGCTGGTACGCCGCCTACGGCGGCTACATGTCCATCGGGTACGACCCGCGCGCCGTCAAGCCCCCCGTCTCCTTCGCCGACCTGCTGAAGCCCGGCTACCGGGTCGCGCTCGACGGCGACCCGCTCCGCTCGGCGTCGGCGTTCGACGGCGTGATGGCCGCCTCCATGCGGGCGGGCGTACCGCAGCCCGCGCAGGGAGTGTCGCTGTTCGCCAAGCTGAAGCAGGCGGGCAGGCTCACGGATCCGTCCAAGGCCAACACGATCGTCGCCTGGGACCACCTCAACGCGGCCCGCAGCGCTCACCAGCCGGACGCGTGGAAGGTGACGATCCCTCGCGACGCCGCCCTCGGCGGTTACCACGTACAGGCGATCAACAAGGCGGCGCCGCATCCGGCAGCCGCGAGGCTCTGGCAGGAGTTCCTGTTTTCCGACGAGGGCCAGAACCTGCTCATGAAGGGGTTCGCCCGGCCCGCGCGCACCGAGGCGATGCGCATGAAGGGCACGCTCGACGCCGAGCAGGCCGCGAAATTGCCCAAGGCGCCCGGCCCGCCGGTCATCCTGACGATTCCGCAGGCAGACGCGGCGAAGGCGTACCTCAAGCGGCAATGGGCGAAGAGCGTGGGATGAGTCCGATGTGACTTGATATGTCGTAGGGACGTTCAGGCTCTAAAGTGAACGGACAGCACGGCCACGGGGGCCCGTTGTCTGACCGAATGTGAGCTGATCGTCTTGCGATACGACACACCGAGTTTGGAGCGGTGGAACAGTCGCGCCTACGACAGCAGCTTCGGCTACGTCTCGACCCAGGGCGCGCCACTGGTCGACCTGCTCGACCCGCGGCCCGGCGAGCGTGTGCTCGACCTCGGGTGCGGCACCGGAGTGCTCACCGCCCAGATCGCCTTCAGAGGTGCCGACGTGCTCGGCATCGACGGCTCGGCCAAGATGATCGAGAAGGCGCTGGCACAGTATCCGGGCATCAACTTCATCGTCGGCGACGGGCACGACTTCACCGTCGTCGAACCGTACGACGCGGTCTTCTCCAACGCGGCGCTGCACTGGATGAGCCGCGACCCGGGCAGCGTGATCGCGAACGTCCGCGAGGCGCTCACGCCCGGCGGGCGTTTCGTCGCCGAGATGGGCGGCGCGGGCAACTGCGCCGAGCTGACCGCCGCGATGCTGACCGCCTGGCGTGAGTACGGCCTGCGCGAACCTGACCTGCCGTGGTATTTTCCCACGCCTGCCGAGTACGCCCGGCGGCTCGAACAGGAGGGTTTCGTCGTCAGGTTGCTCGAATACTTCGACCGGCCGACGCCCCTGGACGAGTGCCCGGGCGGAGCCGCCGACTGGGTGAGCACGTTCGCCGCCTCGGTGCTCAAAGGGCTCCCGCCCGACATCGTGGGGCCCCTGCTGCGGCGCGTCAACGAACTGGCCGCGCCCGCGCTGCGCAGGGAGAGTGGCTGGATGGCCGACTACGTGCGCCTACGCTTTGCCGCTGTTCGGCGCTGATGCGTAGTGCATGATGCGTAGGGCTGTTTTGCCGGACTATGGTCTGTTCCGTGGGCGGCGAGACTATGGCTGCACCGCTGCGGCGGCGTGAGGGGCTGGTGAACGGAACGGGATGAATTTCTGCCTGAGCGACCTCGTACCACCGTTGAGGTGGAGCGACGCGTCGACGATCACGCTACTCACCGGGCAACCGGACCTGCCGGACGCGTGGTGGCGCACTCTGCCCATGCCCCACGTGCTCGCGGCCATCGGCCCGGAGTCGCTGGGCGAGCTGCTGACCGAGATAGCCCTGGAGCATTGGCCGGCGGCGGCGGTGGGCGACGTCCTGCCGGCGCTGCACGTCCTCGACCCCGACGAGGCCGACGAGCCCGCCGTCGCCATCGCGCTCGACCGGGCCGGCTCGTGGGCGGGACTGCTGGCGCTGACCAGCCGGGAGCTGGTGGACCAGCCCTTCATCCAGGCGCGTCCGGTGCTGAACACGCTGTTCTCCGCCGCCTTGGTACGCCTCGCGCGCTCGCGCCACGACCACCCGGCCCCCGCGCCGGCGTCTTCGCCCGCGTCGGCGTCCCCGTCGGCGTCGGTCCCCGGGCCGGTCCCGGCCCCGGCGTCGGCCGCTGAGGCCGCGGCCACGGTCGGCCCGGTGCTGGCCCCCGCCCCGGCCGTCCCCGAGACGGCGCACGGGTCGGAGCCGGTCACCGCCGACCCGCAGGCCGCCCAGCCGGCCGGGGAGCACCCTGCCGAGGCCGGGCACTCGCCGGAGCCCGGACGGCCCGTGGAGCCCGAGCACTCCGCCGGTGCCGAGCACGTCGGCGGGCAGCACTCCGACGCGGCCGAGCAGCCCGACGGGCAGCACTACGTCACGGGAGAGTCGGCCGGCGGACAGCAGCAGGCCGTCGAGGCGAGCGAGCGTCACGGGGCGGTCGCCGAGCAGGCGATGCCTCACGAGGCCGGTGAACGTCCCGCTGACGCGGTGGCGCAGTTCGCCGCCGAACCGGGCGAAGCCGCGCGTGTGGCCGATCATGACGCTGAGGCCGCCGGGAGCGAGGTCGCCGCGGGGCCGGAGGCCCCGGCCGCCGGCGTGGGGCCTGACGCTGAGGCAGTGAGCGCCGAGCAGGTCCCGGAACCTGCCGCTGAGACCGTCAGCCCGGAGCCGACCCCACAGCCCGCCACTGAGACCGTCAGCCCGGAGCCGGTGGCGGAGGCCGCCGCTGGGGTCGTCGGTCCTGAGCCGGTCGCGCCGGGTCAGGACGTTCTGGAGGTTTCCTCCGCGCCTGCGGCGGGGCTGGAGCCCGAACCTCTGGCCGACGCGGCGCCGGAGCCGGAACCCCAGGCCCACGCAGCGCCCGAACCCGAACCCCAGGCCCACGCGGTGGCGGATGCCGGGGTTCAGGGGGACGTGGCGGCGGTGCCTGAGCCGGCCGGGGCGGCGGTCTCCGGGCACGGGCAGGGGTTGCCGGAGCTCATCGAGGCCGCGTTCGCCGGGCTGGACGACAAGAGCTGGGCGGTCGCGCAGAACCGCATCTTCACCGACGAGCCGTCGGCGGTGGACCAGCTGGCCAAGCTCTTCGCCGTACCCCCAGCGGAGATCGCCGCGACCGAGGACGAGCTGCGCGCCCGTCTCGGCCAGTGGCTGGCCAGCGACGAGGCGGCACCGTACCGCGCCCATCTGGACGACCTGGTGCGTACGCTGGGCCCGGCCGCTCCCAAGGAGCAGCTCATCGGCGCGGCCGACTGGCACCAGGTGGAGATCCGCGCGCTCGAGGTGCCCGCCTGGCAGTTCGTCCTGGCGACCCTGGCACCCCAGCCCCAGCCC
>NZ_JAAAHR010000066.1:0-44529 GCF_009908215.1 Nonomuraea sp. K271
GGGCAACTTCCCGCAAGCGTTCAGCCACATCGGGATCATCGCCAGCGGCGTCAACCTCGCACGAGCGAAAGCAGGCACCACGGCATGATCGACCGACTCGTCATCCTCGGCGCCACCGGCGACCTCACGCTTCCCTTCACCGCGCAGCCGGTGCTCTCCGAACCGCCTGACTGTGCCCGGCCGCTCCTGGATGTGCTGCTCGGGAACGCGGCCCTGTCCATCCGCGGCGACGAGGCCCAAGAGGACCGGCGGGTCCTCGCACCGGTCACGCCGGCTTGGCCCGGCGACATGGTGACGCTTGCCGAGCATCCGGCCGCATCGGACGGGCCTGCACCGGTGAGGAGCAGTTGATGGCGTCGACCGAACGCGCCACGGGCGGCCTGCGCAGCCAGGCCTGGTGGGACAACGCGGGCAATCCGGAGATGACTGCTCTGTATCTCGAACGCTATCTCAACTTCGGGCTGACCCCGGCCGAGCTCCGGTCCGGCAGGCCGATCATCGGCATCGCCCAGACGGGCAGCGACCTCGTGCCCTGCAACCGCCACCACCTCGACCTCGCCGACCGGGTCAGAGACGGGATCCGCGACGGCGGTGGCATCCCGCTCGAGTTCCCCGTCCATCCGCTGCAGGAGACCGGTAAACGCCCGTCTGCCGCGCTGGATCGCAACCTCGCCTACCTCGGACTGGTCGAGGTGCTCTACGGGTATCCCCTCGACGGGGTCGTGCTGACGACAGGCTGTGACAAGACCACGCCCGCGTGCCTGGCCGCGGCGGCGACGGTGAACATCCCGGCGATCGTCCTGTCCGGAGGGCCGATGCTCAACGGCTATCGCGAGGGCGAGCGGATAGGCGCGTCGGGCTCAGGGCTGGTGATCTGGCAGTCGAAGCGGCTGCTGGCCACCGGGGAGATCGACTACGACGAGTTCATGGCGCGCGTGTGCGCTTCCGCACCCAGCATCGGTCACTGCAACACGATGGGCACCGCGTTGTCGATGAACAGCCTGGCCGAGGCCCTGGGGATGTCCCTGCCGGGCTGCGCGGCGATCCCGGCCCCCTATCGCCGGCGGGCGCAGATGGCCTACGACACGGGCCGTCGAGCGGTGGATCTCGTACGCGAGGACCTCACCCCGCGCAAGATCATGACCATGCGAGCGTTCGAGAACGCGATCGTGGTCGCCTCGGCCATCGCCGCCTCCACGAACGTGCCCATCCACATCAACGCCATCGCGCGGCATGTCGGGGTGCCGTTGTCGATCCAGGACTGGCAGCGGGTCGGGGGCGACATCCCCGTGCTGGCGAACGTCGCCCCAGCCGGTGAGTTCCTCGGCGAGGACTTCTACCGCGCCGGCGGTGTCCCCGCCGTCATGCGGTCGTTGCTGACGGCAGGGCGCCTGCACGGCGACGCCGTGACCGTTTCCGGGCATACGGTGGCCGAGAACCTGGCCGACGCCCCGCCGGCCGACCCGACGGTCATCCGTCCCTTCGACGATCCGCTCGCCGCGCGCGGCGGGCTTCTCGTCATGACGGGCAACCTGTTCGACTCCGCGGTCATGAAGACCTCGGTCCTCACCGGCGACCTCCGCGCGGTGTCCGACTATCGCGCCGTCGTCTTCGACGGGCCTGAGGACTACCACGCCCGCATCGACGATCCCGAACTGGGCCTCGACGAGGACTGCATCCTCGTCATCCGCTACACCGGGCCGATCGGCTATCCGGGATCGGCCGAGGTCGTGAACATGGAGGTCCCCGCCGCGCTGCTCCGGCGGGGCATCGCCACGTTGCCCACGCTCGGTGACGGCCGCCAGAGCGGCACCTCGGACGCACCGTCCATTCTCAACGCCAGCCCCGAGGCCGCGGTCGGCGGCAATCTCGCCATCCTGCGCACCGGCGACCAGATCCGTATCGACATGGACAACGCGCGCGTCGACGTCCTGCTGTCCGACGAAGAGATCGCCGCCCGGTGGGCTGACCACACACCGCCGGTGGTCGAGAACCAGACACCGTGGCAGGAGATCTACCGCTCCACGGTCGGGCAGCTGGACACCGGGGGTTGCCTGGAGCTCGCCCTGTCCTACCAGGACCTCGTACACACCAAGGGGATTCCCCGTGACTCGCACTGACGCCAGGGGCACCATCATGATCGCCGACTACGACTTCGGCGACGTGGACATCGAGCGCGCGATCATCGAGGGCGCCGGGTTCGAGCTGCTCGCCGAGCAGTGCAAGAGCGAGGACGAGGTGATCGAGAAGGGCCGCGACGTCGATGGCGTGCTGACCCAGTACGTTCGGGTCGGTTCCCGCGCCATCGACGCGTTCACCCGGTGCCGGGTGATCGCCCGCTACGGCACGGGCGTGGACATCGTCGATGTCGACGCCGCGACGCGGCGAGGCATCCAGGTCACGAACGCGCCGAACGAATGGTGCGCGGAGGAGGTCGCCGATCACGCGGTCGCGCTCTGGCTGGCCGCCGCCCGCAAGATCTGCGTGTACGACCGGGAGACCCGGAAGGGTGTATGGCAGTGGCAGAGCGGGGAGCCGATCTGGCGGCTGCGGGGACGGGTGTTCGGGCTGCTGTCCTTCGGCTTCATCGCCCAGCTCATCGCCGAACGCGCCAGAGCGTTCGGCGTCGAGGTCTGGGCGCACGACCCGTTCCTCGACGAGTCCGGACTCCGATCGCGCCAGGTGCGGCCGGTGTCCTTCGACCAGCTCGTGGAAGGCGCCGACTACCTCGTGGTCCAGGCGCCGCTCACCCCTGAGACACGCCACGCCTTCGACCGTACGACGCTGCGCAGGATGAAGCCGACGGCGATCCTCATCAACACCGGTCGTGGCCCGATCGTGGAGGATGCGGCGATCCACCAGGCACTGACCGAGGGATGGATCGCGGGCGCAGCGCTGGACGACCTGGAAGAGGAGCCCGCGAAACAGCGCGACTGGCGTCCGCGCAACCCCCTGTTCGCGCTGCCCAACGTGATCATCTCTCCCCACGCCGCCTACTACTCCGAGGAAGCCATCACAACAGTGCGGAGCATCGCCGCGGAAGAGGCTGTACGGGTCCTGACCGGGCGAAGTGCCCGTAGCCCGGTCAACGACGTGACGGCCGGCTCTCCCTGAGGAACCCGGGCAGGAGGTCGTGGCCCTGCGAACGCTTCGTGCCGATGCGAACGTCGCTGCCCGGAAGGCCGGCAGAGCGGTGTGACCTGGATCACGCAGGAGGGCGCACGGCGTGATCGGCCATCAGGAAATCTCCACCATGCCCTCTCGCCGTCCGATCGGGAGGGATCTCTGTCCGCTGTCTGTCTGGTGCCGGACAATCCCCTTCGGCAGGATCGCTGGGAGCTGATCACGAAGAAAGGGACGGCTCTCATGCGGATCTCGCGCGTGCCCGGCTTCGGGCGCCTGTTATGGACGGTGGCGGCCTTCCTCGTCACCACCGCTGCCCTTCAGACGGCTCCCGCGCCGGCGGCCTCCTCGGCGACCGCGACGTACAAGATCTGGCACTGGAACATGGCCGGGCATCATTCGCACCTGGGCTCGACCACGAACGGCATCATCCAGGCGATCGCCGGATCGATCAGCTACCGCAACCCGGACTTCGTGTCGATCAACGAGATCTGCCGCAACCAGTACAGCGCCGTGATCGATGTCCTGCAGGGCATGGGCTGGCCGCAGAACGCCACGAACTTCGCCCGCTACGAGCCGGTGACGGCGGCAGGCGACCCCGGCTACTGTGCCGGGCACGGCATCGGCATCGCGATCTTCAGCCGTTTCGCGCTGGGCGAGACACTCCGGCAGACCCTGCCGTACGACGGGTCGGGCAAGCAGCGCAAGCTCCTCTGCTCGCACGTCGCCGCGCGACCCGGCACCAGATTCTGCACCACCCACCTGACCACGGTCGCCGCCTCCAAGTCCGCCCAGCTGGGCCAGGTGCACGGCGTCCTGGAGTCCTACCGCTCCAGGGGGGACGTCCCGATCATCGCGGGCGACTTCAACGTGCAGCCGGACTCACCGCTCCTGGACACCTGGTACGACGCCACGGTCAACACCGACGCCAACCACGGCAACACCGGCCGCTACCACGAGCTCGACGATCGCGAGGCCGTGTGCCCCGGTTGGGGCGAGCAGACGACCGAGAGCAACAAGCTCGGGGCCTGCGGCCAGTCGGGGAAGGTCGATCTGATCTTCGTCCCCGCCGAGCGGCTGGCCCGCTACAGCGCCGACGCCCATCCGATCGGGCACGTCTGCGGCGGCAACCGCGACAAGCCCTGCTCCGACCACCGCATCGTCGACGCCACCGTCTCGGTCACGACCGGGAAGTGAACCGACCTCCCTGAGCGACCCCAAGCAGGTCGCCCTGGTTCGTCGCGCCCGAAATCCGTCGGGCGCCACTGACAACAGAAAGGCAAGCCATGCATCTCACGAAGAAGGCCGCCGCCACCATGCTGATGGCCGGAGCCTGTGTCGCCGGAACGTCCGGTGCGGCCTTCGCCACGCCCGAGCGCGCCGAGCTCCCGGGTGTCGTCTCGACAGAGGCCGGCGGCGTGCCGGTGGCCACCGCGGCGGCCGGCAGCCTCTGCGTCTATCAGGCCCGGGACTATACGTCGGGACGGTACTGTCTCAGCACCGGCGACGGCGACCTGCGCGACAACCGCTATCACGTCGGCACCGCGTCGGTGAACGACACGGTGAGTTCGTTTGTCAACCGGACCGGCTATGTCGTCGAGTTCTGCAACGTGGTCAACTTCGGCACGCCCTGCGTCTACGTTCCCCCGATGAGCCAGTCGCCGGACCTCGGCGACTGGGACAACAGGTTCTCCTCCATCCGGTTCCACCCGGCCTGACCGGCAAGCCGTCCGGCCCGGGCCGCTCATCCGCGGACCGGGCCGGGTAGCCGCCGGGCCCGGCTCAGGCGAGCGCGGGCAGCACGTAGACCTCGGCGCCCGGCGGCAGCGCGCAGTCGAGGCTGCCCAGCCCCCGGGCGTTCTCGCCGCACACGATCATGCTGATGTGCCTGCGGATGCGGCCGTACTCGTCGCGCAGCCGCTCCTCCAGCAGCGGATGCGTGCGCCGGAGCATGTCGAGGGCCGAGCCGAGCGTGGGCGGGGAGTCGCGGTCGGCGCCCACCGCGAAGACCTTGACCTCCTGCATCCCGCTCACCCACCTGCGCAGCGAGCTGGGCAGCACGAACACGACCAACATCACCGGTCTGCTCATGAGTCAGAGCACCGCCGCGCGCACGGTGAGCACGTCGGGCAGGTGCCGGCCGACCAGCGACCAGGTCTCGCCGTCGTCGCGCGAGCAGTGGACCTCGCCGTCGCGCGTGCCGAAGAACACCCCCGCCTCCGACGCGGTCATCGCGTCACGCAGCACGGCCGCGTGCACGGGCCCCTCGGGCAGGCCCGCCGAGAAGGGCTGCCACGTCTCGCCGGCGTCGTCGCTGCGGTGGACGCGGTAGCGGTGGCCGACGGGCGTGCGGTCCATGTCGGCCGTGAGCGGCAGAACGAAGGCCGTGCCGGGCCGCGACGGATGGGCCACGATCGGGAAGCCGAAGTCGGACGGCAACGCCGAGCCGATGTCGTGCCAGCTGCCGCCGAAGTCGTCGCTGCGGTAGACGCCGAAGTGGTGCTGCAGATAGAGCCGGTCCGTCACGGCCGCGTCGGCGGCGACCTTGTGCACGCACTGGCCGAACTCGGGGAACTGGGCGCCCTCCGGCAGGAATGGGGCGCGGATGTTCTGGTTGGCCGCCTCCCACGACAGGCCGCCGTCGCTCGTGCGGTAGAAACCGCCGGTCGAGACGGCCACCCCCATGACCGCCGGGTCGGTGGCGTGGCAGACGATCGTGTGCAGGCACAACCCGCCGCCGCCCGGCTCCCAGAGCGGGCGGTGAGGGTGCTCCCACAGGCCCTCGACGAGCCGGTAGGTGACCCCGCGGTCCTCGGAGCGGAACAGCGCGCCCGGCTCGACGCCCGCCCACACCACGCCGGGCTCGGACGGGGAGGGCGTCAGCTGCCACACCCTGGCGAGCGTGGCCTCGGTCTTCTCGGGGAAGGCGATGGGCGGCTGCTCGGCCTCCTGCCAGGTCTGCCCGAGATCATCGGAATACATGACCGACGGGCCGAAGTGGCCGTATTCGACGCCGGCCAGGAGCCGGGGCGTGGCGCCGCGCGTGTCGATGGCCACCGAGGGCACCGCGATCGTGGAGAACTGGATCGGCTGCATCTCGAACGGGCCGCCGTCCGCCGAGCGGGCCAGGAACAGGCCCTTGCGGGTGCCGATCGCGAGCACTGCGTCACTCATGACATGCTCCCATGTTCGCTTTGCGGCCATCGTGCCACGCGCCACCGACAGTTACCGAGGTCTGGGAGATTCCCGTCGCCCGTCACCGGTCCTGTGGCGCATGACCTGGGAGGTAATCGTCATCATTCTTCCCCAGGCACTAGCGTTCCGGACATGGGAGCGGTAGCCGTACATGATGAGTCTTTTGGTGATGTGCTGCGGTCGTGGCGGCAGCGGCGGCGGGTGAGCCAGCTCGACCTGGCCATCGAGGCCGGCGTCTCCGCCCGCCACATCAGTTTTCTTGAGACCGGCCGCGCCCGGCCCAGCCGCGCGATGGTGCTCAAGCTGGCAGAGGAGCTGGAGGTGCCGCTGCGGCACCGCAACCGGCTGCTGGTGTCCGCGGGGTTCGCGCCCGTCTATGCCGAACGGGCGGTGCGGGCTCCGGAGATGCACGTCGTACGCCAGGCGCTGGACCGGATCCTGGCCGGGCACGAACCGTATCCGGCGCTCGTCGTGGACGCCGCCTGGAACCTGGTGGCCGCCAACCGGGCGGCCGGGATGTTCACGGACGGCGTACCGGCGGAGCTGCTGGCGGAGCCGGTCAACGTGATGCGCCTGTCACTGCACCCCGACGCGATGGGCGGGCGCCTGCTCAACCTGGCCGAGGTACGGGCCCACCTGCTGCACCGGCTGCGCAGGCAGGCCGAGGCGTCCGGCGACGGGCGCCTGGCCGAGCTCCACGACGAAGTGGCGTCCTACACCTATCGGGGCGTGGATTTGAACGTGGCGCACGTGCCGGGGCCCGGCGACATCCTGCTGCCGCTGCGCGTCGCCGCCGGTGACCGGGTGTTGTCGATGTTCACCACGATCGCGACGTTCGGCACGCCGATGGACGTGACGGTCTCGGAGCTCGCCATCGAAACCTTCTGGCCCGGCGACGAGGAAACCGCCGCCTCCTTCCGCTGACCAGTTCCCACACGCGTCCACTGCCGCGCGCCCGGCCGACACCTCCCGGTGGCCGCCGAGGCCCGGCCGCCTCCCCGCCGCGCGTCGCGCCGCACTGCCGGGAGCGCTGGTGGAAGCGCCGGCCGGGTCCCGCATCGTCAGGCGTGCACGGCGTCGCGGTGGATCCGCGACAGCGGTACGCCGTCCCGCTGCAGGCAGCGCACGGTCTCGTTCACCATGGGCGACGGGCCGCAGACGTACACGTCGTGCTCGGTCCAGGAGCGTAAGCGCCGGGTGACGTCGGGCAGGTGGCCGCGCATCCCGTCGTACGACGGCTGGTCCGACACCACGGGCACGACCCGCAGCCAGGGGAAGGCCGACTCCATCCTGATCAGGTCGGGCAGGTCGTACAGCTCTCCGGCGGTGCGGGCGCCGTACAGCAGGTGGATGGCGGGCCGGCGGCCGGAGGCGATGATGGACTCGACGATCGCCTTCAGCGGCGCCAGGCCCGTGCCGCCTGCCACGCACAGCACGTCCCGTACGCTCTGCTCGCGCGGTGTCATCGTGCCCGTCGGCGGCCCCAGCATGACGGTGTCGCCGACCCGCGTGTGCCTGGTCAGGGTCGTCGACACCCAGCCGCCGGGCACCGAGCGCACGTGCAGGCTGATCGTGTTGTCCTGGCGCGGCGCGTTGGCGATGGAGAACGTGCGCCACACGCGGGGCCAGCGCGCCGTCTGCACGGTGACGTACTGGCCGGATGTGTACGGCAGCCGCTGCGCGGGCCGCAGCGTGATGACCGCGATGTCCTGGTGGCGCAGCTCGTGACCGACCACCTCGGCCACCCACCAGGCGGGCGAGACCCCCGCGTCGGCCTCGGCCGAGTCGATCATCAACGTGGCGGCGGCCTCGTACGCCGTCACCCAGGCCTCCTCGATCTCGGCGGTCCAGACGTCGGCGGCGAAGCGGCGGACCGTGGCGAGCAGCGCCCTGCCCACGGCCGTGTAGTGCTCGGCCACGACGCCGTACTTGCGGTGGTCCCTGCCCATCTGGCCGAGGTACGCCGCCATGCTGTCCGGGCTGTCCAGGCTCCACACGATCCTGGTCAACGCGCTGAACAGCCGGTCGCGCTGAACGTCCAGAGCCGGCGGGAACAAGCCTCGCAGGTGCGGATTCTCAGCGAAAAGCCGGCCGTAGAAGTAGGCCGTGGCCTGCTCGGCCACCGGCTCGATGACGGAGAAACTCTCCTTGACCAGGCGCGGATTCAACGACATATCTCCACCCCACTTGTGACCGGAACGGCATTCCGGTCTTGTCGTTCACCTCCCTGACGGTTCCGGGTCGTGAGCGCAGGTCCGTCCCCGGCAGCTCCGATGCGCTCGCAAATGAGTCTTACACCACCGATGACGCGTCACAACCATTTCCCTCCAATAAGGTGCGAAGCAGATCTCGTGCCGCATTGGTCGTACGATATTTCTCGGTTTTTGAACATAAATCCCGAACAAAAGTCACTTTCATCTTTTTCTCTTACTGAGTCAGGTCGAGAGGCGGCGGAGGCCCGCCGGCGGGCGCGAGCGCCGTCCACCGCTCGGCCGCGTGGGAGCCGCGTGGGAGCCACGTGGCGGCAGGGGATCTTGAGGAGGGGTGACATATCGGAAAGACTGTGCGCCATGATGGGCATGTAGCCGTCACCTCGACCGGCTGGTGGCCGAACGAACTCCACCATGCCCCTGGAGATCGCATGTCCCGTCCGCTGATCGGTATCACCGCCTACTTCGAGGCCGCCCGCTGGAGCGACTGGGTGCGGGAGGCCGTGCTCTCGCCGCCCTCGTACGCCAAAGCGGTCGACCGGGCCGGAGGAGCTCCCGTGGTGCTCCCGCCGCTCGGCCTGCACGCCATCGACGACTACGTACGCGGCCTGCGGGGCGTCGTCCTGGCCGGAGGGGTCGAGGTGGACGCCTCCGCGTACAACGGCGAGCGCGACGACCGCGTCCCCGAGAGCCAGCCGCACCGCGACCGCTTCGAGCTGGCCCTGGCCAGGGCGGCGGTCAAGGCCGACGTGCCGATCCTCGCCATCGCGAGGGGCATGCACGTGCTCAACGTCGCCCAGGGCGGCACGCTGATCCCCTGGCTGCCCGAGGTGCTCGGCAACCACCGTCACGCCGAGCCGGGCACCCCGCACACGCTCCAGATCAGCGTGTCGAGCAAGCTCGGCAAGGCGGTCGGCGACCGGGTCGAGGTCGTCGCTCCGCACCACCAGTCGGTGCGCCGCCTCGGCAACGGCCTGCTCGCCGTCGCCTGGGCCGACGACCAGATCGTCGAGGGCATCGAGGTGCAGGGCCACAGGTTCGGCGTGGGCGTCCAGTGGCATCCCGAGCGCGACGTCGAGGACCGGCTCTTCGATGCGTTCATGGAGGCGGCCCGCTAGGCTGCGATCATGCCGCTGCACCCTCAGTCGCGGGACTACATCGCCGTCCATCCGTCGGATCTGGGCGTTGATCCGGCCACGCTCGACCTGGCCGGGATCCAGGAGTTGCGCGCACATGACGGCCTGGCGGCCCAGCGCGGTCCGCTCACCAAGCTGCCGTACGTCCGCGACGAGCGCGCCGAAGGCGTGCCGATCCGGATCTACCGCGCCGACCCCGGCGACGCCCCGCTGCCGGTCGTGGTCTACTTCCACGGAGGCGGATGGGTGCTCGGCAGCGTCAAGCGCAACGACGCGCTGGGGCGCGACCTGGCCATCCGCACCGGTGCGGTGGTGGTGTCCGCCGACTACCGCCTGGCCCCCGAGCATCCCTTCCCCGCCGCCGCGGACGACGCGTGGACGGTGGTGCGCGACATCTTCGCCAGGCCCGCCTTCTACCAGAGCAACGGCCGCGTGGCGGTCGTCGGCGACAGCGCGGGCGGCAACCTCGCGGCCGTCGCCGCCTGGCAGGCCCGCGACGCCGGGCTGCGGCTGGCCCACCAGGTGCTCGTCTATCCCGTGCTCGACGTGGCGATGGACACACCCAGCTACACGGAGTTCGCCAAGGGCTTCGGGCTGGAGGCGGCGGAGATGGCGTGGTTCGCCCGCCAGTACGCCCCCGACGCCGACCCGGCCGACCCACGGCTGTCCCCGCTGTGCCTGCCCGACGTCGCGGGCCTGGCTCCCGCCACCATCGTGACGGCCGACCACGACGTGCTCCGCGACGAGGGCGAGAGCTACGCGCGGCGCCTGAAGCAGGCGGGCGTGCCGGTCGGGCTGCGCAGGTTCGGCGGCGCGGTGCACAACTTCTTCGGCCTGCCCGGCCTGTTCGACCAGGCGGGCGATGCCCGCGACCACATCGCGCGACGGCTGCGAGAGGCGCTGTGTCCTACACCAAGCTGAAGATCGACACCCCTGCCGACGGGGTGCTGCGGGTCACGATCAGCGAGCCCGGCCGGCTCAACGCCGTCGACGCGGCCGCCCACCGCGAGCTGGGCGAGATCTGGCGCGACGCCGACCGCGACGACGGCGTGCGCGCCGTGCTCGTCCGGGGGGAGGGCACGGCGTTCTCCGCCGGCGGCGACCTGTCCATGATCGAGGAGATGACCCGCGACCACGCCACGAGGCTGCGCGTCTTCACCGAGGCCCGCGACATCGTCTACAACGTGCTCAACTGCTCCAAGCCGATCGTGTCGGCCATCCAGGGCCCCGCCGTCGGCGCCGGGCTCGCCGTCGCTCTCCTGGCCGACATCTCCGTCGCCGGGCGCACCGCGCGGATCATCGACGGTCACACCCGGCTCGGCGTCGCCGCCGGCGACCACGCCGCGATCGTCTGGCCGCTGCTGTGCGGGCTGGCCAAGGCGAAATACCACCTGCTGCTGTGCGAGCCCGTCACGGGCGAGCAGGCCGAGCGGATGGGCCTGGTCAGCCTGTGCGTCGACGACGACCAGGTGCACGACAGGGCGATGGAGATCGCGGTCCGGCTCGCCCAAGGCGCGCAGGAGGCGATCAGGCTGACGAAATACTCGCTCAACAACTGGCTGCGCCTGGCCGGGCCGTCCTTCGACGCCTCCCTCGCCATGGAGTTCCTCGGCTTCACCGGGCCCGACGTGCGCGAGGGCGTGCGCGCCCTGCGGGAGAAGCGGCCGCCGTCGTTCGGCTGAGCGCCGGGTGTGCTTGCCGCCCGCTCGGGTAGGCGCACCCCCAGGTCGACCAGATGGTCGCGCCGGCACCGGCGGGCACCCGTTCGCCGAGGCCGAGACCGCCGCCCGGGGGACGCGGAGCCGAGGGTCTCGCAGGCGTCCGGCGCACTCCGTACGACAGCGAAGGGGGATACAGCGCCGCGGCGACGGGCCCGGTGGACGGCCCGGCGGACGAGCAGGGCGGACGAGCGGGGCGGACGAGCGGGGCGGACGAGCAGGGCGGACGAGCCGGAATGGGCGTCGGCGCTCCACGCCTTCGGGGCCGTACCGGCCGGAGGGCCGCCGGACGTCTCCCGGGCCGCACCGGCCCAAGGCCGCTAGAAGCTGCGGGGGAGTCCGAGCACCTGGGTCGCGAGGTAGTTGAGCAGGAGCTCCTCGGTCACAGGTGCCACCTTCGCGATCCGGGCGTCGGTCAGCAGCCTGGCCACCGGAAATTCGTGGGAGTAGGCCATCCCGCCGTGCGTCTGGAATGCCGCGTCGGCCGCCTCCCAGGCCGCCTGCGAGCTCGTGAGCTTGGCGATGTTGGCCTCGGTGCCGCACGGCAGCCGCCGGTCGAAGCACCACGCGGCCTTGTAGATCATCAGCCTGGCCAGCTCGATCTTGGCCTTGACCTGTGCCAGCGGGAAGGAGATCGCCTGGTTGGCGCCGATCGGCCGGCCGAACACCTCCCGCTCCTTGGCGTAGTCGACGGCCACCCGCAGCGCTACCTCCGCGGTGCCGAGCGCCGAGGCGGCCAGCAGGACCCGCTCCGGGTTGAGGATGTCCCACAACACCGCCACGCCCTGGTCGGCCTCGCCGACCACGTTGGCGGCGGGCACCCGCAGGTCGTCGATGAAGACCATGTTCGACGGCGTCGTGTTCGCGCCCATCTTGGGGATCGGCCGGTACGTCAGCCGCCCGGCGGCGACCGCCTCGGGCACGTTCACCAGCAGCACCGTCAGCCCGTGGGTGCGTGGGCGCGCCGCGGCGGCGGGGACCGTCCTGGTCACCAGCAGCATCCAGGTGGCCCGCTGCACGCCGGTGATCCAGATCTTCTGCCCGTTGACCACGAAGTCGCCGCCGTCACGCCTGGCCGACGTGGTGATCGCCAGCGAGTTGGACCCGGCGTCCGGCTCGGTCAGCGCGAAGCAGGTCTCGACCTCGCCGGTGGCCAGCCTGGGCAGCAGTTCCGCCCGCTGGCTCGCGCTGCCGTGCCGGTCGATCGTGAGCGCGCCGAAGCCGGGGGTCAGCACGTACGTGAACGCCGACCCGCCCGCCGCTCCCGACGCCGACAGCGTCTCCGTGGCCACCGCCAGCTCCAGCAGCCCCTGTCCGCCGCCGCCGTGCTCCTCCGGCACCGCCAGGCCCAGCCAGCCGCCCTTGGCCAGCTCGTCCCAGACCTCCTCGGGCCAGCGCCTGTCGCTCTCGCACCGCTGCCAGTAGCCGAGGTCGTAACGGGAGCAGATGTCGCCGATGCCGCGCTGGACGGCGAGGGCGCTGTCCGGAAGGGTGAAATCCATCACACCATCGTAGAAAGACGTTCTGATCAGGGTCGAGGCCGCCGGGCGTGGAACACGAAGGCCGGGGGCGGGTTGCGCCACACCGTACGCCCCGGCACGACCTCCTCGAAACGCTCGGCCAGCAGCGCGCGGAAACGCCGGGCCCTGCTGAGCGGGATGGCGTGCACGTAGGAGAACGTGGTGAACGCCGCCACCGGGCTCATCGCCGACGTCACGGCGCGGAGCAGCTCATGCTGCGTCTCCTCGGGGAACGCCGCCCACGGCAGCCCGCTGACCACCACGTCCGCCTGCCGAAGCCCCCGCTCGCGCAGCAGCTCACCGAGTTTCGCCGCGTCGGCGTGCGCCACGTCCACGGTGGGGAAACGGTCGGCGAGCAGACGCGCCATCAGGTCGTTGACCTCGACGGCGAGATGGTGGCCACGACCGGCGAGCCGCTGCTGGATCTCCGCGGTGAACGGGCCGGTGCCCGGCCCCAGCTCCACCACGGTCGGCTCGCCCCGCTCGGGGATCGGCGCGCAGACGTTGGCCGCCAGCCGCCGGGAACTCGGGGCGACCGCGCCGATCTTGGAGGGGGCACGCAGGAACTGGCCTAGGAAGAGTGAGGTGTCGTTCGACATGGCACGACTTTATGGGCAGGATCTTGATAGGTCGCTCCATCCTCAGGGCGGATGTGCGGCCAGTTGGAGGAGGCGCGGTCGCCCAGCGGGAGGATCGGCCTTCCACGCTGGGCGGATACCGTTGTGCCCATGCGCTGGCGCGGTGTCCCTCTCGATGTCCTGCTCGCCGTCTCCGGCGTGGGCCTCGACCTGCTCACGACGGCGCACGCGGGCGACACCGAGTTCCTGCCCGCCGAGATGAACGTGCCCATGGCGCTGCTGGCTGGCCTGCCCATGGGGTTCGTCCGGCACCGGCCGGTGCCGGTCACCTGCTATCTGGCCGTGCTGCTCGTGGTGACCGACCAGATCGGCTCGTTCACCTCCAACACCGCGCAGATCCTCATCTGCGTCGCGCTCGGCGTGGCCGGGCACCGCTCCGGCCTGCGGGCCACCACTGCCGCCGTGGCCGTCACGATCGTCGCCACCGCCCGCAACATCGCCGACCCCGGCTTCGCGCCCACCGCCAACACCTGGATGTACTCCGTCCTCCTGCCGGTCTTCCCCGCGGTCCTCGGTGCCTACCTGCGCAGCACGGCGGGACGGCTGGAGGAGCGCGACGTCACCCCCGACGCGCTGCTCGCCGCCGGCGGGGTCGCCATCACCGTGCTGAGCACGTGGAGCTCCTGGCACCTCGGCGAGCAGCCCGTCTGGGTGGTCGGGCTGCTCGCCGTCGTGGGCGGACTGTCGCTGGGCATCGCCAGGCGGCTGCCGGGGCTGGTGTTCCTGCTGCAGGGCGTGCTGCTCGTCTCCGCCGACACATACCTGAACAACACCGTCAACACCTGCGTCATCCTCACCCTGACCGCGATCGGCGTGTTCTCCATGCGGGTGGGGTCGTGGGCCTGGGTCGCCGCCGCCTACCTGACCGGGTGCCTGCTCACCGCGATCGCCGTCGTCGGCCACGAGACCGAGATCACCCCGTTCCGCGTCGGCGTCCTGATGACGCTGGTCGCCACGCCGATCGCCATCGGCCGTTACCTCGGCATGAGACAGGCCGCCCTGGCCGCCGAACGGCTGCGCGCCGAGGAGTCCGCCCGCGCGGCCGTCGCCCAGGTGCGCGCCGACCAGCTCGCCGAACGCGAGCGCATCGCCCGCGACGTTCACGACATCGTCGCCCACCACGTCGGCGCCATGGTGCTGCGCGCCGGCGCCGCCCGCTACGCCGCGCCCGACGGCCCCGTCGCCGACGCGCTCACCGACATCCGCGACGCGGGCCACCAGGTGCTGCAGGACCTGCGGGAGCTGCTCGACCTGCTGCGCGACCCCGACAGGCAGCCCGGCCTGCTGGCCAACCCCGCCGACGTCATCCGCGAGGCCGCCGACCGCGTGGCCGCCGCGGGCCTCGACGTCGACCTCGATCTCGACCCGGCCGCCGACCGCACTCCGCTGATCGCCCGTGCCTCCGCCGCCCGTATCGTCCAGGAAGGACTCACCAACGTGCTCAAACACGCCGGACCAGGCACGCAGGTCCGCGTCAGCGTCACCCCGTCAGGCGACGGACTTTCCGTGGAGATCCGCAACGGCCGGCCGCCCACCGCCATGGAACGCCTGCCCTCCTCCGGGCGCGGGCTGGCCGGCATGCGCGAACGTGTCCGCGCCCTCGGCGGCACCCTGTCCGCCGGCCCCGACGGCGACGGCGGCTGGCTCCTGGCCGCCCGCCTGCCCGCTCGCCTGTCCCAGAGGAGCCCCGCGTGATCCGTGTGCTGATCGCCGACGACCAGGCACTCGTACGCGCGGGCGTGCGCATGCTGCTGCAGGCCGCGGGCGACATGGAGGTGGCCGGGGAGGCCGTCGACGGCGCCGAGGCGGTGCGCCTGGCCGAGCACCACCTGCCCGACGTGATCCTCATGGACCTGCGCATGCCCAAGGTCGACGGCCTGGAGGCGATCAGACGTGTGCTCAGGGCCCGTCCGGCAGCCAGGATCGTGGTGCTGACGACGTTCGCCGAGGACGCCAACGTCTACGCCGCCCTGCGCGCGGGCGCCGTCGGGTTCCTCGTCAAGGACGACGACCCCGAGCGCATGGTGGACGCCGTGCGCCGCGCGGCCGCCGGCGAGCAACTGCTGGCGCCGTCGGTGCTGCGCAGGGTCGTGGAACGCTTCCTCGCCGCCGGGGAGGAGCACGTCGCTCCCGCGCCGCCCG
The DNA here is from genome assembly GCF_009908215.1 of Nonomuraea sp. K271. Taxonomy (NCBI): domain Bacteria; kingdom Bacillati; phylum Actinomycetota; class Actinomycetes; order Streptosporangiales; family Streptosporangiaceae; genus Nonomuraea; species Nonomuraea sp. K271. The sequence goes on from NZ_JAAAHR010000066.1 coordinate 15,683, forward strand.
CCGGGCTGACCGACCGGGAAGTCGAGGTGCTCGCCCTGGTGGGGGCGGGCCTGTCCAACGCGGAGATCGCCGAGGAACTGCACGTGGGCGTCACCACGGTCAAGACCCACATCGCGGCGGCGATGGACAAACTGGGCCTGCGCAACCGCATCCAGGCCGCCGTCGTCGCCCACCGCACCGGCCTGGTCGACGCCTCTTTCCGCCCCGTACGCCCGCGCCGCGGCTGAGCGCTGTCCGGGGTCGCCGGTGGGCGGGCGCCGCCGCTACAGTCGGGGGTGTGTACGTGAAGATCTGCGGGCTGACCGATCCCGGGCAGGTGGCGGCCGCCGTCGAGGCGGGGGCCGACGCCGTCGGGCTGGTCATGACCCGCAGCCCTCGCAGGATCACCGTCGAGAAGGCGGCCGCGCTGGCCGCGCTCGTCCCCGCCCGAGTGCTCACCGTCGGGGTGTTCCGCGGCGAGGACCCCGAGACGGTGCGCGCGGCCGCGCTGGCGTCCGGGGTGCGGGCCGTGCAGTTGCACGGCCGGCATCCGCACGGCGACTTCACCGCGCTGAAGGACCTCGGCGTGCGCCTGGTCAGGGCCGTCGACGCGGAGGCCGACCTGCGGTGCGGCGCCTTCGACGAGGATCTGCTCATCGTCGACGCGCCCCACGCGGGATCGGGCCTGCCCTGGGACTGGGCGGCCGTGCGCGGGCGGCCCTCCGGCCGGTGGCTGCTGGCGGGCGGCCTCGACCCGGCCAACGTCGCCGGCGCGATCGCGGACGCCGAGCCGTGGGGGGTCGACGTCTCCAGCGGCGTCGAGACGTCGCCGGGGGTGAAGGACCCGGCTCTCATCAGGGCGTTCATGAAGGCCGTGCGCGACTGATGGACGTGCTGACCGGCGCGGCGCCGGCCGACCTGGCCCGCGCCATCGGCTTCGTCCATGCCTTCGCCCGCCGCAGGGCGCCCATCGCGCTGCCGGTCCCCGGCGGGTTCGCGGTGCTGGACGACCGCTTCCCCGGCTCCTACGACGACAACAAGCTGATCGTCGGCTCCCGCGGCCCGAGCGCCGGCGAGCTGCTGCGCGCGGCGGACGAGGTGCTCGCCGGGCGGGCGCACCGGCTGGTGTGCGTGGACGACGACCGGCTCGGCGCCGCTCTCGCGCCCGCCTTCGCCGCCGCCGGCTACGAGCACGAGACCAACCTGATCATGGCCTACCGCGGTGAGGTACCCCACGATCCGCCGCCGGCCGACCGGCTGGAGCTGCCGGAGTTGCTGCCCGTGCTGCGCCGCGACTGGCGTCAGGTGATGCCCCAGGCGCAGGACGACGTGATCGACGGGCTCGCCCGGCGCGTGGAACGCCGGCTGCGCGGCGCGGACCTGGTGGGCTTTCGCGCGGTCCGAGCCGGTGACGGGCCGGACGGCGAGATCGCCGCCAGGGCCGACCTGTACGTCGACGGCGGCATCGCCCAGATCGAGAGCGTCTTCACGAGCATGCCGCACCGGGGCAAGGGCCATGCGCGGGCCCTGATGGCCGCGCTGCTCGCGGAGGCGGCCGAGGCCGAGCTGATCTTCCTGGTGGCCGACGCGGACGACTGGCCGAAGGACTTCTACGGCAGGCTCGGCTTCGAACCCCTCGGCTCCACGCACGCCTTCCTCCGCGCCTGACGGCCGCACTCGGCGGGCGCAGGGCAGGGGTGTCCGCGCGCGGCGAGCCGCCCAGCCGCTCGTCGGACCGGCGGGAACAGGCGAGGGCGGGCCGGGCTTCCGGATCGCTGGAGGGGCGGGCTGGAAGGGGTTCGGACGGGAGCGCTGTGTTGGAGTTCCACGCAGTAGGGTCTGCTGCGTGAGCGATACTTCCGCCGAGGACCGGATCTGGACGGTTCCTAACCTGCTGAGCTTCCTGCGCCTCCTGGGCGTCCCCGTGTTCCTCTGGCTGGTTCTGGGGCCCAAGGCGGACGGGTGGGCGATCGGGATCCTCGCGGTCGCCGGGTTCACGGACTGGCTCGACGGGAAGATCGCCAGGGCTTTCAACCAGACGAGCAGGCTCGGCAGGATCATCGATCCGGCGGCCGACAAGCTCTATGTCTTCGCCACCATCTTCGCCCTGTTGCTGCGCGACGTCATCCCGTGGTGGCTGGTCGCGGTCATCGTCGGACGCGAACTCTTCGTTGCGTGTTCCTTCCCCGTACTGCGCAAACACGGCTATAAGGCACTTCAGGTGCATTTTCTGGGCAAGGCCGCCATGTTCAATCTCATGTACGCCTTCCCTCTCCTCTTCCTTGCCTCCCACACTGGGTGGTATGCCGATATAGCCCGAATTGTCGGGTGGGCGTTCGCACTATGGGGAACGGGCCTGTACTGGTGGGCGGGGGTGCTGTATGTGGTACAGGTGCGCCGGCTCGTAACCTCGGCCAAGAAGGAGTGATCGGGTGAAGGCGGTCGTCATGGCAGGCGGGGAGGGCACTCGGCTGCGTCCGATGACCGCCAACCAGCCCAAGCCCCTGCTCCCCGTGGCCAACCGCCCGATCATGGAGCACGTCCTGCGCCTGCTCAGGCGGCACGGCATCACCGACACCGTGGTCACCGTCCAGTTCCTGGCCGCGCTCGTGCGCGCCTATTTCGGCGACGGCGACGAACTCGGCATGAACCTCCAGTACGCCACCGAGGACCTGCCCCTCGGCACCGCCGGCAGCGTCAAGAACGCCGCCGACCGCCTCCGCGACGATCGTTTCCTGGTCATCTCCGGCGATGCCCTGACCGATTTCGATTTAACGGACATGATCCGGTTTCACCGCGAGAATGCGGCTCTCGTGACGATCGGGCTGAAACGCGTACCGAATCCGCTCGAGTTCGGGATCATCATCGTCGACGACGAGGGCAGGGTGCAGCGGTTCCTGGAGAAGCCCACCTGGGGCCAGGTCTTCTCCGACACCGTGAACACCGGCGTCTACGTCATGGAGCCCGAGGTCCTCGACGCGGTGGCCACCGGAGAGCCCGTCGACTGGTCCTCCGACGTCTTCCCCGCCCTGCTCGCCCGCGGCGCGGCCATCTATGGCTACGTGGCCGACGGCTACTGGGAGGACGTCGGCACCCACGAGAGCTATCTGAAGGCCCAGGCCGACGCCCTGTCCGGCAAGGTCGCGGTGGACATCGGCGGCTTCGAGCTCTCGCCCGGGGTCTGGGTCGCCGACTCCGCCGCGGTCGACCCCGACGCCGTGCTCAAGGGCCCGCTGCTCATCGGCGACTACGCCAAGGTCGAGGCGGGGGCCGAGTTGCGCGAGTACACCGTGCTCGGCAACAACGTGGTCGTCCGCGAGGGCGCCTTCCTGCACCGCGCGGTCGTCCACGACAACGTCTACCTCGGGCCGGGGGCCCACCTGCGGGGCTGCGTCATCGGCAAGAGCACCGACGTGATGGCCGGCGCCCGCATCGAGGAGAACTCCGTCATCGGCGACGAATGCGTCATCGAGGCGGAGGCGTACGTCTCCAGCGGCGTCAGGGTCTACCCGTTCAAGACCATCGAGGCCGGAGCGGTCGTCAACACCAGCGTGATCTGGGAGTCGCGCGGCCAGCGCAACCTCTTCGGCACACGGGGCGTCAGCGGCCTGGTCAACGTCGAGATCACCGCCGAGCTCTGCGTCCGCCTGGCCAGCGCGTACGCCACCACCCTCAAGAAGGGCGAGCACGTCGTCACCTCGCGCGACTGCTCGCTGGCCGCCAGGGCGCTCAAGCGAGCCGTCATCGGCGCGCTCACCGCGGGCGCGATCAACGTGCTGGACCTGGAGGCGGCTCCGCTCCCGGTGGCCCGCTTCCACACCGCCAGGGGTTCGGCGGCCGGCGGGATCGCGCTGCGCACCACGCCGGGAGACCCGCAGAGCGTGGACATCGTCATCATGGACGACCGCGGCGCCGACCTGCCTCCGGCCGCGCAACGCAAGCTGGAGCGGGTCTTCTCCCGCCAGGAGTTCCGCCGTGCCTTCCCCGGCGAGATCGCGGAGCTCGCCTACCCCGCCAGGGCCGTCGAGGACTACACCCACGAGCTGCTGCGCCACGCGGGCGTGACCGGGGTCAAGGACATGAAGGTCGTCGTCGACTGCGCGGGCGGCACGTCCTCGCTGGTGCTGCCCACGCTGCTCGGCCGGGTCGGCGTCGAGGTGCTCACCGTCAACGCCCGCCTCGACGACATCTCGCCCACCGAGACGCTCGCGGGGCGGCGGCGTGACCTGCAGCGCCTGTCCGAGCTGGTCGGCTCGTCGCGGGCGGCCTTCGGCGTCAGGTTCGACCCGGTCGGCGAGCGCATCGCCCTGGTGGACGAGATGGGCCAGCTCATCAGCGAGGAACGCGCCCTGCTCGTCGTGCTCGACCTGGTCGCCGCCGAACGCAGGAGCGGCCGGGTGGCCCTGCCCGTCACCACGACCCGGGTGGCCGAACAGGTGTGCCGCTTCCACGGCGTGCAGGTGCAGTGGACGTCGACCGCGCTCGACGCCCTCACCTCGGCCGCCGCCGGTCCCGACATGATCTTCGCGGCGGACGGGCGCGGCGGCTTCGTGGTGCCGGAGTTCAGCCCCGCGATCGACGGGCTGGCCGCGTTCCTGCGCCTGCTCGGCCTGGTCGCCCGCACCCGCCTGTCGCTCAGCCAGATCGACGCCAGGATTCCCGAGGTCAGACTTCTCAGGCGGACGGTGCCGACACCGTGGGCGGCCAAGGGCGCCGTCATGCGCTCGGTCATCGAGGCGGCCGAGGCCGAGCCCGAGGGCCGCCGCATCGACACCACCGACGGGGTGCGGGTGGCCCGCGACGACGGCAGCTGGGTGCTGGTGCTGCCGGCCGCCGCCGAGCCCGTGACCGACCTGTGGGCGGAGGCGTCCGACATGGACGGCGCGCAGGCACTGCTCGAACGCTGGGCCCGCATCGTGGAACAGGCCGCCACATGACCGCCGGCACGCCGTGGCTGGGGCCGGGAAAACGGGCGGAGCACGATGTGCGCAGAAGGTCCCGCAAGATCGTAATGTAGAAAGGCGCGGCGGCATGGACCGCAGGGCGGGGGCGGCGGTAACTTTGTCTGCGTCCTGACCACAGTCCAGCGCCGCCGTCTTGACCTTTGCCGCTGATCAGCGTAAGTTGCGGCATTCGCAAACTTGAAAAAGCGAAGCGAGGCGCGCTCCAGAGCACCGTCGCCGCGTCTTCGCGGTAGGAGGCCGAGCCGATCGATGCCGAGCGTCTACTGCACGCAGTGCGGGCACGCCAACCCCGAGGATGCCCGTTTCTGTTCCCGCTGTGGGTCACCGCTGACCAGACTCGAGGTCTCCGGGGACACCACGTCGACGATCTCGGTGGCGGGAATCGAGGCGTATGAGGCTGAGACAGGCGACATGCTCCTGGCCGAGCGGGCGCTGGTCGAGCAGCTGCCGCCCGGCGCGGCTCTGCTCACGGTGACCAGGGGGCCCAACCAGGGCAGCCGCTTCCGGCTCGACAAAGACCTGACCACGACCGGGCGCCATCCGGAGAGTGACATCTTCCTCGACGACATCACGGTCTCCCGCCGCCACGTCGAGTTCTACCGCCACCGCGGCGGTCAGTTCTCGGTGCGCGACGTGGGGAGCCTCAACGGCACCTACGTCAACAGGGAGCGGATAGAGGAGGTTCCCCTGCACTCCGGTGACGAGGTGCAGATCGGTAAGTTCCGCCTTGTCTTCCTGATGCGGGGCAACTCCGGGGCATGAGGGGGCGAAGCGGGCGACCGGCGTACGCCGTCTCGTGCCTGGCCATGCGGCAAGGGGAGGAGCGCGCATGACGTCACAGGCGGCACGCTCGCACATGAGCATCGGGGAGGTGCTCGCGCTGCTGCAGGGCGAGTTTCCCGATGTCACCATCTCCAAGATCCGGTTCTTGGAGGGGGAAGGGCTGATCGAGCCCGAACGCAGCCCGTCCGGCTACCGGAAGTTCACGCACCTGCACGTGGAGCAGCTGCGTTTCATTCTCACCGAGCAGCGTGACCACTACCTGCCGCTGCGGGTGATCAAGGACAAGATGGCGGAGGGCTTCGGCCGCCCGCGAGCCGTCCAGGACAACGACCAGCAGGAGATCAGGCTCAGCAGAGCCGAGCTGATCGAGGCCGCGGGCATCGACGAGGAGACCCTCGACGAGCTGGAGGACTACGGCCTGCTCGCCCCGGTGGCCCGCCGCTACGACGAGGAGGCGCTCACGGTGGCGCGCACCGTCGGCGCCCTGGCCCGCTTCGGCCTGCGCGCCCGGCACCTGCGCGCGGTCAAGGCGGCGGCCGAGCGAGAGTGCGGCCTGGTGGAGCAGACCGTCGCGCCGATACTCAAGCGCCGCGCCCCCGGCGCCATCGGCGAGGCCGACGAGGCGGCCAGGGAGCTTTCCTCGCTCCTGCTCGACCTGCACGCATCCCTTGTGCGCACGGGCGTCCGGTCCGTCCTGGGGCGTTGAGACCGCAGCGAGCTGGGAGGCGGGGGCACATTCCAGGCCCGCCGGGTGTTACGTTGAATTGCAGAAGCCAGTCAGCAGAAGCAACGACCAAATAGCTGTGCCGGGACACCGGTCAGGAATACGGAGCAGCCCGTGTTGCAGATGGAGGTTGTGGGCGTTCGGGTTGAAATGCCCACAAATCAGCCGATCGTCTTGCTGAAGGAGGCACACGGGGAGCGGTTCCTTCCTATATGGATTGGCATGACGGAAGCCACGGCCATCGCCCTGGCCCAGGCAGAGGAGCCTCCGCCGCGGCCGCTCACCCACGACCTCTTCCGAGACGTGCTGAGTGCTCTGGGCGTAGGCCTGCGGGCGGTCAACATCGTCGCTTTGCGTGACGGCATCTTCTTCGCCGACCTGGTGTTCTCCAACGGCGTGGAGGTGAGCGCGCGGCCGTCCGACTCGATCGCGCTCGCCCTGCGCACGGGGGCGCGCATCTTCGCCAGCGAAGAGGTCGTCCAGGAAGCCGGGGTGATCATCCCGGACGACCAGGAAGACGAGGTGGAGAAGTTCAGGGAGTTTCTTGACACGATCACTCCCGAGGACTTCGGCCGGGCGGGGTAGGTATTTCAGTGCATTTACGCTTCACGACGCGCCGAGCCGGATCGTTGACTGAGCATGGTCGCGGTCCTACGGTGCAAGTGAAACCCGTGGCTGCGCTTCACATACCCCCAGATCAGGCCACGGGATGAGAGAAAGCCGGAGGTCCGCGTGGCGGTCAGCAGCGGCGAGGGAAAGACGGCCGGCCAGGAAGATCCGGTGCGGCGCGAGAGCGCGCGGCAGCGTGCCGGGGAGCAGGGCCTGCTCTTCGACGAACAGCCCGCGGCGCTGCCGGGTGACATCGGATACCGCGGGCCGACGGCGTGCTCGGCGGCCGGCATCACCTATCGGCAGCTCGACTACTGGGCGCGCACGGGCCTGGTCGAGCCCACGATAAGAGCCGCGCAGGGCTCCGGCTCCCAGCGTCTCTACAGCTTCCGCGACATCCTGGTCCTCAAGGTCGTCAAGCGGCTCCTCGACACCGGGGTGTCGCTGCAGCAGATCCGCACGGCCGTGCAACACCTGCGTGACCGCGGGGTGGCCGACCTCGCACAGATCACGCTCATGAGCGACGGCGTCAGTGTTTACGAGTGCACCTCGGCCGACGAGGTGATCGACCTGCTCCAGGGCGGCCAGGGCGTGTTCGGCATCGCGCTCGGCCGGGTCTGGCGCGAGGTCGAGGGCTCCCTCGCGGAGCTGCCGGGGGAACGCGCGGCGGCCGAGGACACCGTCCCGGCCGACCACCCCGCTGACGAACTGGCCCGGCGCCGCCGTGCCCGCCGCACCCGGTGAGCACGGCTCCTGACATCCGTACGAACCGGGCGTAGTAACCTGAGGGCAGAAAGGCCGACGACCCCGTGCGGGAGAGTCCCCGGGCCCCTGGGCTCCGGGGCGCCGAAGGAGCAACCCTCCCCGGAATCTCTCAGGCATCCCGTACCGCTCGGGCGAGGCAACTCTGGAAAGCAGGCGCACCCGCCAGGCGCGCCTCACCGACGGTGCAAGCCCCACCGGGGGTGAAGCTCTCAGGTCGCGACCCCGCGCTTGTCCGGGGTCCGCGCTGACAGAGGGGGAGATCCGGCACACGCCCGCGCCCTGGCGCCGGTCTCCACAGCCTCGGGAGGCATCTCCATGACCGATCTGTCCGCTCCGCCGTTCTCGTCCCGGCACATCGGCCCCTCGGAGTCCGAGCAGCAGCGCATGCTCGAGGCCGTGGGCTTCGAGTCCGTGGCCGACCTGGTCGCGGTCGCCGTGCCCGAGTCCATCAGGGCGAAAGACCGGCTCACGCTGCCCGCCCCCGCAGGCGAGGCCGAGGCCATCGCCGAGCTGCGCGCCCTGGCCGATCGCAACCAGGTGGTCACCTCGATGATCGGGCTGGGCTACCACGACACGGTCACGCCCGCCGTCATCCGCCGTAACCTGCTGGAGAACCCGGGCTGGTACACCGCCTACACCCCCTACCAGCCGGAGATCTCGCAGGGCCGCCTCGAGGCGCTGCTCAACTTCCAGACCGTCGTCTCCGACCTCACCGGCCTGCCCGTCTCCGGCGCCTCGCTCCTCGACGAGGCCACCGCCGCGGCCGAGGCCATGACGCTGGCCCGCAGGGCGGGCAAGTCGAAGAGCGCCGTGTTCGTGGTCGACGCCGACGCGCTGCCCCAGACCAAGGCCGTGCTCGCCACCAGGGCCGAGCCGCTCGGCATCACGCTCGTCGAGCACTCCCTCCACGGCGAGCTGCCCGAGTGCTTCGGCGTGCTCGTACAGTACCCCGGCGCGTCGGGGCGGCTGCGCGACTTCCGCGCCGTGGCCGCCGCCGCGCACGAGGCGGGCGCCCTCGTCGTGGCCGCCGCCGACCTGCTGGCGCTGACGCTCGTGGCCGCACCCGGCGAGCTGGGCGCCGACATCGCCGTGGGCTCCTCGCAGAGGTTCGGGGTGCCCTTCGGGTTCGGCGGGCCGCACGCCGCCTACATGTCCGTACGCGAGGGCCTGCAGCGGCAGCTGCCCGGCCGTCTGGTCGGCGTGTCCGTCGACGCCGACGGCGACCCCGCCTACCGCCTGGCCCTGCAGACCCGTGAGCAGCACATCCGCCGCGAGAAGGCCACCAGCAACATCTGCACCGCGCAGGTCCTCCTGGCCGTCATCGCCGGCATGTACGCCGTCTACCACGGCCCGGAGGGCCTTCGCCGCATCGCCCGCCGGGTGCACCGCCACGCCGTCGCCCTGGCAGAAGGGCTGCGCGGGCAGGGCCTGGAGGTCGTGCACGCCGAGTTCTTCGACACCGTGCTCGTACGCGTGCCGGGGCGGGCGTCCGCCGTGGTCGCCGCCGCGGCCGAGCGGGGCGTCAACCTCTGGCAGGTGGACGCCGACCACGTCTCGGTCGCCTGCGACGAGAAGACCGGGGCCGCCGAGTTGGCCACGGTGCAGGCCGCCTTCGGGGTCACCACCCCCTGCACCGACGCCGAGGGCACCGCCGACGCGCTGCCCTCCTCGCTGCTGCGCGAGTCCGGCTACCTGACCCACCCGGTCTTCCACAGCCACCGCTCCGAGACCGCGATGCTGCGCTACCTGCGCAAGCTGCAGGACAAGGACATCGCGCTCGACCGGTCGATGATCCCGCTCGGCTCCTGCACGATGAAGCTCAACGCGACCACCGAGATGGAGCCGATCACCTGGCCGGAGTTCGCCGCCGTGCACCCCTACGCGCCCGCCGCCCAGGTCGAGGGCTACCTCGAGCTGATCGGCACGCTGGAGCGCTGGCTGGCCGAGGTGACCGGCTACGACGCCGTCTCCATCCAGCCCAACGCCGGCTCCCAGGGCGAGTTCGCCGGGCTGCTGGCCATCCGCGCCTACCACCGCGCGGGCGGTGAGAGCCGGCGGGACGTCTGCCTCATCCCCTCCTCGGCGCACGGCACCAACGCCGCCAGCGCCGTCATGGCCGGCATGAGGGTCGTGGTCGTGGCCTGCGACTCCGGCGGGAACGTCGACCTGGACGACCTCGACGCCAAGATCGCCAAGCACCGCGACGCGCTGGCCGCGATCATGGTGACCTACCCGTCCACGCACGGCGTCTACGAGGAGACCATCACCGAGATCTGCGCCAAGGTGCACGAGGCTGGCGGCCAGGTCTACGTGGACGGGGCCAACCTCAACGCGCTGGTCGGGCTGGCCAAGCCCGGCGAGTTCGGGGCCGACGTGTCCCACCTCAACCTGCACAAGACGTTCTGCATCCCGCACGGCGGCGGCGGGCCCGGCGTCGGCCCGGTCGCGGTCCGCGGCCACCTGGCCCCCTACCTGCCCGGCCACCCCCTGCGCGACGGTTCGCCGGTGGGGCCCGTCTCCGCGGCCCCCTACGGGTCGGCGGGGATCCTGCCGATCTCGTGGGCGTACGTCAGGATGATGGGCTCCGACGGGCTCACGGCGGCCACCGAGCAGGCCATCCTGTCGGCCAACTACCTCGCCAAGCGGCTGGCCCCCCACTACCCGGTGCTCTACACCGGGCGCGGCGGGCTGGTGGCCCACGAGTGCATCATCGATGTGCGCCAGATCACCAAGGAGACGGGCATCACCGTCGACGACGTGGCCAAGCGCCTCATCGACTACGGTTTCCACGCGCCCACCATGTCGTTCCCCGTGGCCGGGACCCTCATGATCGAGCCGACCGAGAGCGAGGACCTCGGCGAGCTCGACCGGTTCGCCGACGCGATGATCGCCATCCGGAGCGAGATCGCGAAGGTGGCGTCCGGCGACTACGACAAGACGGACAACCCTCTGCGTAACGCGCCGCACACCGCGGAGTCGGTCAGCGCCGACGAATGGCACCACCCCTACGCGCGGACCGAGGCCGCCTACCCGCTGCCGTCGCTGCGCGACGGCAAATACTGGGTGCCGGTCCGCCGCATCGACCAGGCCTACGGCGACCGCAACCTGGTGTGCGCGTGCCCCCCGCTGGAGGCTTACGAGGACTAGTCACCGGGTGAGCCAGGCCTTCGGCGTCAACCCGGCAGACATGATCGCCGGAAGTCGTTAGGCTCGGGGCGACCGTCGCCAGAAGGAGCTCTCTTGACGTCCTCAGAGCTGGAGACCCCGCCTCTCGACACCGCCCGGCGCCTGGCCGAACGCGGCGACCTCGACGGCGCCGCCGCCATTCTGCGCGAGCTCGCCGCCGACCCCGACGAGCCCGACAGGGCGCAGGCCGCCGTCGGGCTGGCCGTGGTGCTGGAGGAGCGCGGCGACGTCGAGGCCGCCAGGGCGGCCGCGAGGACCGCGCTGGCGACCGGCCACCCCGAATACGCCTCCCAGGCCGCCTGCCACCTGGCCCAGGGGTTCGAGCGGGAGGGGCGGGCCGAGCAGGCCAGGGCCGCCTGGCAGGCCGTGCTGGGGGTCGGCGCGGCGGGGTACGTCCCGCTGGCCCATCTCGCGCTGGCCCGGCTGGCCGTGCGGGCGCACGACCTGGAGGAGGCGGAGCGGGAGCTGCGGGCCGCGATGGCCGGGGGCGACGGCGAGATCGCCGCACACGCCGCGCAGGAGCTGGCCGACCTGCTGATGGAGCACGGGGAGCCCGGGGCCGCGGCTGAGCTGCTCCTGGACGCCCTGGAGGCCGCGCCCGGGGACGAGGCACCGGGGCTGCGGGTCCGGCTCGGCATCGCGCATCTGGAGCTGGCCTGCGCGGAGTTCGCCGAGACCGTGGAGGGCGGCGCGGACGCGCAGACGAGCGCGCTGGCCATCGAGCTGCTCGCGCGCACCCTGCCGTTGCGCGGGCGCGACGACGACGCGGCGCGGGTCTGGTCGTACGGGCTGGAGCACGCCGACGAGACCCTGGCGGCGGAGGTCAGGCTCCGCTACCAGCGCGACACCTGATCCGGCCCGCAGGCCTGCGGCGGGTCCGGGTGGACGCCCTGGGACGGCGGAGGTGCTCCCGTTCCCTCCGTCGGTCCCGTCGTGGTGAGGTCAGCCGCGGCGCATGACGGCCGCGGCGGCGGCCACGTTGATGACGACGATGGCCAGCCACGTGATGATCAGCCCCACCAGGCCGGCGTTGGCTGACGCGATGGCCGTCAGCGGGATGCCCATGGCCATCGAGCCCAGCGCCACCGGGATCATCGGCGCCCCCGGCGTGGACTTCTTGTGCGGCGGGGCTGCGTCGCGGTCGAGCTCGGCGCGTACGCGGGCGGCGATGGTGGCGTCGAGGCGCTCAGCGAACGAGTCGACGAGCGCCTCCTCATAGTCAGGCCCGAGATCGCGACGGGCGTCGAGCGTGGCCTGGAAATCTTCCCTGAGGGGGCGCTGGTCCGGCATATGGTCATCATCCATCCCGGATGCGGTGTCGTCATCCGACCTGAGAGGTAGCGCGCCCTCCTCCCCAGGTACGGTGCTGGCATGGAGGTGACGACCCCTCGCGGGCCCGCGCTCGTGGAGATCGACGAGGTGCCCGACGCGCGGCTGCTGCTGGTCCTGACCCACGGATCGGCCGGGGGAGTGGACGCTCCCGACCTGCTGGCCGTGCGCGAGGCCGCCATGGGCGTGGGCGCCAGTGTGGCGCGGGTGACGCAGGCGTTCAGGGTGGCGGGGGCGCGGGCGCCGGGCTCGCCGGACAGGCAGGACGAGGCGTGGGAGATCGTGCTGTCGGAGCTGCGCTCGCGTCTGCCAGGGCTGCCGCTCGTGCAGGGTGGGCGGAGCAACGGGGCACGGGTGGCGTGCCGCACGGCGAAGGCGGTCGGCGCGGCGGCGGTGGTGGCGCTGGCCTTTCCGCTGCATCCGCCGGGGAGGCCCGAGCGATCGCGGGCCGGCGAGCTACGTGGCGCCGGGGTGGACGTGCTGGTCGTGAACGGTGATCGTGACCCCTTCGGGGTGCCGGACGCCGCGGATGCCGCGCGCCTGGTGGTGCTGCCGGGGGAGGGCCATGACCTGAAAAAGGACCCCGCCCGGGTGGGCGAGGTCGTGGCGGGATGGATCACCCGCTACGGCGGGCCGCCACGGCAGGGCAGCCGCGGCCGGCGGCGCCGCCCGCGTGGGGATCAGGCCGCGCCCACCAGCGGATCGGGCCGGTGAGGCGCGATGACGGTGCCGCTGGGCAGCAGTTCGCCGGTGTCCTCGAACAGGACGACGCCGTTGCAGAGCAGGCTCCACCCCTGCTCGGGGTGGCAGGCGAGGGTGCGTGCCGCCTCGCGGTCAGGCGCCTCGGCATCCGGACAGGCCGGGTCGTGCGGGCACATCGGCGTGCCTCCGATATCTCGTGGGATGCTCCCGTTCTGGAGGGGCGGGAGCCGGCTCGGTTGTTGTCCTGGCAAGTGTGCGACTGTGTCACGCGTTCCGACATAGCCCGTTCGGGCTGTTACAGGAGGATCCCTGGTGCGTGTGACCTTCGACACAGCGTGCCTTATGCAGGATAACCGGCCAAGCGCGACACGCGCATCACGTTTGCAATCCCTTGAGGAGAGCGTCGAGCCCACGCTCGAAGTCGGTATCTGCTCTTTCATCCCGTCTGACCCATTCATCGACGTCTGGGTCGGCCCAACCTGATTGCTGCACCTCGACGGCGACGCTGCCGAAGACGAAGGCCCGGAGCGTGCGCACGGCCTCGGCGGCGTCGGGCAGTCCCGCGTCGGCGAGCTGTTCGACCTGCTCCTTGACGGCGAGCGCGGTGGCGCCCTTGGGCGGCTTGGTCAGGGCCAGGGCCAGCACACCTGGATGCTCGCGCAGTGTCTCCCTGCTCGCCCTGCACCAGGCCCTGGCCGTCTCCTGCCAGGTCGGGCGCTGCTCGACCTGGACGGCGGTGACGTGCTCGGCCAGCGCGTCCATCAGGGCCTCCTTGCCCCGGGGCAGGTGGTGATAGATGGCCATGGCCTCCACCTGCAGCGCGTCGCCCAGGCGGCGCATGGTGAGCCGGCGCAGGCCCTGGCCGTCGGCGATGTGGAGCGCGGCCTCGATGATGCGCTCGCGGGAAAGGGGCACGGGTGGTCGCTTGGCGGGCATGGAGATCATCTTACTATGTAAAGGAGCTCGCCACGGGCCGATTTCCGCACGTGTCGCGCGACGGCGTACCCTAAGCATCGGGACGAGTGACCACAGCGTGAAGGGGCCGAGTCGATGGCGTTTTTCCGTCCGCGGGTGAGCCGGGAGGCAGAGGTTCGCTTCCACGCGGACCAGGAGATCTCCAGGAGCTACCCCGAGCTGATCGAGAAGGCCCGTGAGGCCGAGCGGACGCTGCGCGAGCTGAAGGCCGCGGAGGCCGACGACATCGAGCTGATGGCCGCGGGCCAGGCCCTCGACCGGGCGCTGACGGACGCGCTGCGTGCCGCCGAGGCTGGGCAGCGGGCCACGTTCGGGGTGAAGGCCTACGACGACCGGATCGCGCGCCGCAAGGCCAAGGCGACGCCAGGAGGCGCGATGTGGACGGCCGAGGTCGAGCGCCTGCGCACGCTGCGCGAGCACAACCGGCTGTGGAACATCCCGCGCATACCGCGCCCGGTGCCCGCCACCGCCTGACACCCGGCCGCTCCAGGAGCGCCGCGGAAGAGATGAGCCCCGGCACGCTGTGTGCCGGGGCTCTCCGTCAGCTGGCCCAGTCGAGCAGCGGGCGGGTGTTGCTCGGGTGGCGCAGCTTGGACAGCGACTCCTTCTCCAGCTGGCGGATCCGCTCCCGGGTCAGCCCCAGGTGCTTGCCGATCTCGTCCAGCGTGTGCGGCTTGCCGTCCACCAGACCGAAACGCAGTGCCATGATCTTCGACTCGCGCGGCGAGAGGTTGTCGAGCACGCCGCGCAGCTGGTCGCCCAGCAGCTGGCGGTCGACGATCTCCGACGCCTCGGGGGAGTCGACGTCCTCGATGAGGTCGCCGATCGTGGTCTCGCCGTCCTCGCCGATCGTCGCGTTCAGCGAGATCGGCTGGCGGCTGGTGCGCAGCAGCTCCTCGATCTGATCGGGGGTCTTGTCCAGCTCGACCGCCAGTTCCTCGGGGGTCGGCTCGCGTCCCAGACGCTGGTGCATGTCACGCTCGATGCGCGACAGCTTGGACAACATCTCCAGCACGTGCACAGGCAGCCGGATCGTACGCGCGGAGTCGGCGAAGCCACGCTGGATGGCCTGCCTGATCCACCACATGGCGTACGTCGAGAACTTGAACCCCTTGGTGTAGTCGAACTTCTCCACCGCCCTGATGAGTCCGAGGTTGCCCTCCTGGACCACGTCGAGCAGCGACATGCCGCGGTCGGTGTACTTCTTGGCCACCGACACGACCAGGCGCAGGTTGGCCTCCAGCATGTGGTCCTTGGCCCGCTTGCCGTCCTTGACGACCATGTGCAGGTCCTCCCGCAGGTCGGGCGGCAGGTCGGGCTGCGTCTCGAGCTTGTACTCGGCGTACAGTCCGGCCTCGATCCGCCTGGCCAGCTCGACCTCCTGCGCCGCGGTGAGCAGTGTGCGGCGGCCGATGGACTTCAGGTAGGTGTGCACCGAGTCGCCCATGACCGACTGGGCGTCGTCCAGATCGGTCGATTCGCCGTCGTCCTCGGCGTTCAGGTCGACCTCTTCAGGTACGTCCTCCTCATGCTCCGGCTTCGGCTCCGCGGGGACGGCGGTCTGCACGTCGGCGGGGGAGGCGATTTTTGCCTCGGCCGCCTTGCGGCCGGTAGTCTTTGCCCGCGAAGGCTTCTTGGAAGTCTCTGCCTTCTTCTGACTGGTCTTCTGACTGTTCTTGCTGGGGGTGGCGGTGCTGAGAGACGGCTCGTTCTCGGCGGCCAGGCTCACGCCGGCCTCTGACAGCTCCCGCAATATCGTGCGGCCCTCAGAGGGGCTGATGCCGGCTCTGCCGAACGCGTCCCGCAGTTCCGCCAGAGATAGGTGACCCTGGGTTCGCCCTCGTTCGAGCAGTTGGTCGAGAGACGCCGGGGTCGCCAAGGCGGTTCTGGGCATGAGGACACCTCCTCCGTACGGAGTCGAAGCGATCAGGCAGGTTGTGGTGGGGCGGCTTCGTGTCCGCACGGCGCACCAGTATCAATAACGCCAATCGCCGCCATTTGTTCCCCGTGCGGACGAATGTCATGAAAAAGGGGTGGATCGCCCCTTTCGGCGGACCACCCCTCGGCTCGTTCGCTAGTCGCCCACCTCGATCGAGACCTCGGGCATCGGCATGGGGTCGGCGTCCTCCATGCGCTCGCCGGTCCAGTATTCGATGACCTGGCCGGGATCCGGGTTGACCTCGCGGGAGACGACGACGTCGTCGCCGGTGGGGCCGGGTGTCGAGGCCTCCGGGTGGCTGGACGGCGACGCCTTCTCCACCACGGCCCGGGTCTCCTCGCCCCTCTGCTCCAGCTTGCCCGCCGAGGCGGCCGCCGCGATTGAGGCGCCTCCGACCACGATCACGCCGACGACGGCCGCGGATGCCCACATCTTGCGGGTCTGGTCCATGAAGGCTCCCTCCCTTTCCCCGGTTTGACGCAGCCGCAACTCATCAGGTTCCTGCCCTCAACCGCACAAGGTCGGTCTTTCCGTTCGGCAACAGCGGCAGCCGGGGCTCCAGGCGTAGTTCGCGCGGGGCGGCATAGGGGGGAAGCCTATCGCGGCAGTATGCCGTTAATTGTGCAAGCGTGGGAGGTGTGTCGGGGTTGACCGGGACGACGACGGCCGTGACCCGCTCACCCCACTCGGGGTCGGGTGCGCCGAACACGGCGGCGTCGGCCACCTCGGGATGCGTGCACAGCACGGCGGTCACGGCGCCGGCCACGACCTTCTCGCCGCCGGTGTTGATGACGTCGTCGGCACGGCCCAGCACGCGCAGCCGGCCCCCGGTCAGCTCGCCGAGGTCGGAGGTGACGAACCAGCCGTCCTCGAGCGGGGCGGGCCCGCCGAAGCGGTAGCCGGAGAAGAGCACGGGCCCGGCGACCCTGATCCGGCCGTCCTCGCCGACTTTGAGATCTACATTGTAAAGGGGCTGGCCGTCGTACACGCAGCCGCCGCACGTCTCACTCATTCCGTACGTCGTCACCAGCCGTGCCCCGAGCTCCGCGGCCCGCTCCAGCAGGTCGGGCCGGGCGGCGGCGCCGCCGAGCAGGATCGTGCGGAAGACCGACAGGTCCGCCCCCAGCTCCACCAGGCGGTGCAGCTGGGTGGGCACCAGGGAGACGTGGTCGGCGCCCGAGGCGAGGACCGCATGCGGGTCGAACGACGGATGGATGATCGGCTCGCTGCCGGACAGCAGGGAGCGTACGAGCACCTGCAGCCCCGAGACGTGCGAGACCGGCAGACAGCACAACCAGCGCTCGCCCTCAGAGGCCTCGACGCGGCGCAGTGAGGCCGTCGCCGAGCTGTGCAGGGCCGCGGCCGAGAGCAGCACGCCCTTGGGGGCGCCGGTGCTGCCGCTGGTGGCGATGACGACCGCCACGTCGCCGGGGACGCCTTCGCCGCCGCCGTGCAGGGCCCCGTTGACGTGGGTGGGGCGCAGCGCGGCCAGCGGCGCCTCGGAGTGGCCGGGCGGGAGGGGGAGCACGGCGGGGCCGTCGCCCTCGAGCGCGTCGCGGATCGCCGCGAACAGGGCGGGTCCTGGAGGCTGCACAATGGCAAGAAGCGGACGGTCCGGATGCGACGGGTTCCTCCACATGCTCGTAAGGTTAGTGGCGACAGGTCGGACAGATGTGCAGGGAGGGTCGTGACGCGTTCTCCCGCGGCGCCCGAGGTCAGTGCCCATGTCTTCCGCATCCCGATGCGCACGCGTTTTCGCGGGCAGACCCTCAGGGAGGGGGTGCTGCTGCACGGTCCGGCCGGATGGGGCGAGTTCTCCCCGTTCCCCGAATACGGTCCGCGCGAGTGCGCCCGCTGGCTGGCCTGCGCCCGTGAGGCGGCCTTCGAGGGCTGGCCGGAGCCGGTGCGCGACAGCGTTCCCGTGAACACGACGGTGCCGGCCGTCGATCCCGTGCGGGCCCACGACATGGTGCGCCGCTCCGGCTGCGGCACGGCGAAGGTCAAGGTGGCCGAGCGGGGCCAGACGTTCGACGACGACGTGGCGAGGGTCGAGGCCGTGCGCGACGCGCTCGGGCCGTCGGGCCGGCTGCGGATCGACGTCAACGGCGCGTGGGAGGTCGGTGAGGCCGTGCGCCGGCTCAACCGCCTCGGCCGGTTCGACCTGGAATACGCCGAGCAGCCGTGCGCCACCCTCGAGGAGCTGGCGGCGGTGCGGCGCGCGTGCGACGTGCCGATCGCGGCCGACGAGTCGATCCGCAGGGCCGAGGACCCGCTGCGGGTCAGGGCGGCTGAGGCGGCCGACATCGCGGTGGTCAAGGTGCAGCCGCTGGGCGGGGTGCGCGCGGCGTTGCGGGTGGTGGAGGCGTGCGGGCTGCCCGCGGTGGTCTCCAGCGCGGTCGAGACGTCGGTGGGGCTGGCCGCGGGGCTGGCGCTGGCCGCGGCGCTGCCGTCGCTGCCGTACGCGTGCGGGCTGGGGACGATGTCGCTGCTGTCGGGCGACGTCGTGGACGACTCGCTGGTGCCGGTGGACGGGCGGCTGGCCGTGCGGCGCCCGACAGTGAATTATCAGCATTTGTCGTCATATGAAATCGAATCTCCCCAGTGGCTGAGCCGGATGCAGGAGGCGTCACGTTGAACCCCGCTACCGCGCTGGCCACGGTGCTGGTCGACGAGCTGGTGCGCTGCGGCCTGACCGATGTCGTGCTGGCCCCCGGCTCCCGCTCCGCGCCCCTGGCGCTGGCCCTGTACGCCGAGTCGCGGGTGCGCCTGCACGTGCGCATCGACGAACGGTCCGCGTCCTACCTGGCGCTGGGGCTGGCCAAACGCTCCGAGCGCCCGGTGGCGCTGATCTGCTCGTCCGGCACGGCCGTGGCCAACTTCCACCCGGCCGTGATCGAGGCGAGCGAGGCGGGCGTGCCGCTGCTGGTGCTCACCGCCGACCGCCCGCCCGAGTTGCGCGGCACCGGCGCCAACCAGACGATCGACCAGCTCAAGGTGTACGGCGGCGCGACCCGCTGGTTCGCCGAGGTCGGCGTGCCGGAGGACCGGCCTGGGCAGGTGGCCTACTGGCGGTCGCTGGCCTGCCGCGCCTACCAGCGGGCGTCGGGCCCGGCCGCGCCGGGGCCCGTGCACCTCAACCTGGCCTTCAGGGAGCCGCTGATCCCCGATGGCGACACCACGTGGTGCGAGCCGCTCGACGGCGCCGCCAACGGCCCCTGGGTGCGGGCCAGGGTCGCGCCCCCGCCGGTTGCCCTGCACCTCCCGCCGACCAGGCGCGGGGTGCTCGTGGTCGGCGACGGCGCCGCCAACGTGCGCCGTTACGTCGCCGCGGCCGGCATGGCGGGCTGGCCGGTGTTGTCGGAGCCGAACGGCGGCGGCCGCTACGGCGACCACGCCGTCTCCACCTACCACCACCTGCTGGGCACGCCCGAGTTCGCCGACACGCACCTGCCCGACGTGGTGGTCACGCTGGGCCGCCCCGGGCTGTCGCGGCCGCTGTTGTCGTGGTTGCAGCGCGCGGGGGAGCACATCGTGGTGGCGCCCGACCTCGACCGCTGGCCCGACCCCACCAGGTCGGCCACGCAGGTGGCGCAGGCCGTGGAGATCCCGGTGGCCTCCGGCGACGACACGTGGCTGCACTCCTGGCGTCAGGCCGACCAGGCGGCCAGGACGGCGCTGGACGAGGTGCTCGACGTGTCGGGCACGAGCGAGCCGCGTCTGGCCAGGGACCTGGTCGACGCGCTGCCCAACGGGGCCCTGCTGTTCTGCGGCTCCTCGATGCCGATCCGCGACCTGGACCAGGCGATGCGGCCGCGGCGCGGCATCCGGCTGATGGCCAACAGGGGCGCCTCCGGCATCGACGGGCTGGTCTCGACGGCCATGGGGGCGGCGCTGACGCACAACGGCCCGGCGTACGCGCTGATGGGCGACCTGTCGTTCCTGCACGACCAGAACGGGCTGATCCTCGGGCCCCGCGAGCCCAGGCCCGACCTGTGTTTCGTGGTCGTCAACAACGACGGCGGCGGCATCTTCTCGCTGCTGCCCCAGGCGGCGGTCCGCGACCCGTTCGAGCGGGTCTTCGGCACGCCGCACGGGGTGGACCTCGGCTATGCGGCGGCCGCGACGGGGACGCCGTACACGCTGGTGGAGGAGATCACCGAGCTGCCCAAGGCGCTGCGCGGCGAGGGGCCGCGCGTGGTCGAGGTGCGCACCGACCGCCAGGAGAACGTGCTCGTGCACGCCCGCCTGCGCGACGCCGCGCAGGCGGCCGTCCGCGCCCTGCTGGAGGACTAACCGCCCAGGGCGTCGAGCAGCCGGTTGAGCGGCGTGTCGAGGCCGTGGCGGTCGGCCAGGCGGACGAGCGCGTCGGGGTCGCGCGGCTTGGCCGGCAGGGTGAGGTCGGCGGCGGGCAGTGGCGCGTCGGAGGCCACCTCGACGACGGCGGGGGCGGCGCGTAGATAGTCGCGGGCCACGGCCAGGCGGGTGCGGCTGCCGGCCGGGAAACCGTCGGTGACGCCCGCGTCGAGCGCTTCGAGCATGGCGTCCAGCGAGCCGAAGCGGGTGATGAGCGCCGCCGCGGTCTTCTCGCCGACGCCGGCGACGCCGGGCAGGCCGTCGCTGGGATCGCCGCGCAGGGTCGCGAAGTCGGCGTAGGCCCGTCCCGGGATGCCGTATTTGGCGGTGACGAACGCCTCGTCGACAATCTGCAGATTGCGGATGCCGCGGGCGGTGTAGAGGACGCGTACGGGACGGGCGTCGTCGACGAGCTGGAACAGGTCGCGGTCGCCGGTCACGATGTCGACGGCGCCGGCGGCCTGGTGGGTGAGCGTGCCGATCACGTCGTCGGCTTCGTAGCCCGGCGACTCCAGGCGGGCGATGCCGAGCGCGTCGAGCACGTCCTGGATGATCGCGATCTGCGGCACGAGCGCCTCGGGGACCTCCTCGGCGTCTCCGTGGGCGACCCGGTGCGCTTTGTACGTCGGGATGGCCGCCACCCGGAAGGCGGGCCGCCAGTCGGCGTCCATGGTGGCCGCGAGCGCGGTGGGGGAGTGGCCGCGCACGAGGGTGGCGATCATGTCGATCAGGCCGCGCACGGCGTTGACGGGCTTGCCGTCGGGCCCCTCGATCGACACGGGGACGCCGTAGAAGGCGCGGAAGTAGAGCGATGGGGTGTCCAGAAGCATGAGCACGCGTCTATCGTCGCACTCCCGCCGCTCACCTGGGCCGCTCCTCCTCGCGCGCGGGGACGCCGACCGCGAGCAGGCACGCGTCGTCCTCCGGGTTGGGGCCGCCGATGCGGGCCAGCAGGCGGTCGAGGCCCGGCTCCAGGTCGCGGGCCGACACGTCGCGGGCGGCGGCCATGACCAGGTCGAGGCCCACGTCGATGTCGCGGGTGCGCCGCTCGACCAGCCCGTCGGTGAACATCAGCAGCAGGTCGCCGGGCAGCAGCCGGGTGGTCGCCAGCTCGTACGGGCCCGGCCAGTCGGCGCCGAGCAGCACGCCGCGCGGCTGGGTGAGCCGGGTGGCCACGCCGTCGCGGACCAGGACGGGGGCCAGGTTGCCCGCCTGGCTCCAGGCCAGCACGCGCGTCTCGGGGTCGAGGTGGCCGATGATCGCCGTGGCGGTGGTGTCCTTCAGCTGGTGCATGACCAGCTCGTTGAGCCAGGCCAGCAGCCGGTGGGCGGGCCGGCCGGTCATGGCCAGGCCGACGAGGGCGTGGCGGAGCTGGGCCATGCGCGCGATGGCGGGCAGGCCGTGGCCGGAGACGTCGCCGATGGCCAGCAGCAGGCGGCCGTCGGGCGCGGGAGCCGCCTCGAACCAGTCGCCGCCCAGGTTGGCGGTCTTCTCCGCGGGCACGTAGCGCACGGCGATCCTGGCGTGCGGCAGGTCGAGGCGCCCCGCGGGCCCCGGCAGGATGGCCTCGCGCAGCGCGAGCATGACGTGGCGTTCCTCGGCGGCCTGCTCGCGGGCCTCCAGCAGTTGTCGGCGCGACTCC
The DNA here is from genome assembly GCF_009908215.1 of Nonomuraea sp. K271. NCBI lineage: Bacteria > Bacillati > Actinomycetota > Actinomycetes > Streptosporangiales > Streptosporangiaceae > Nonomuraea > Nonomuraea sp. K271. Next base: position 37,633 of record NZ_JAAAHR010000066.1, read on the forward strand.
GAGACCATACGCTCGGCGCGGCGGCGGCCGGTGATGTCCTGGATGACGCCGTGCATGCCGACCGGCCCGCCGACCGGCCCGCCGACCGGCCCGCCGGGCTCGGACAGCGGTTCGAGCACGACGCGCAGGTCGCGCAGCTCGCCGGTGCCCGCTGCGCGGCGGATGCGGAACTCAGCCTGCACCGGCTCGACCCCGCGTACGACGGACCACAGCAGCCGGTCGAGCGCGCCCATGTCGGCCGGTTCGACGAGGCCGGCCAGCTCGGGCAGCGGGATCGGGCCCAGCGCGGGGTCGCGCCCGAAGATCACGTAGACCTGGTCGGACCAGATGGTCTCGCCGGTGTGCAGATGCCACTCCGCCCAGCCCATGTTGCCCAGCCGCTGGGCGTGCGCCAGCCGTACGGCGAGCAGCTCGGCGTCGCTCTCGCGCGCGGGCAGCTCGGCGGCGCCTATGACGTCGGCCATGCGGTCTCACCCTCGAAGCGCAGCGGAACTGGACAATTGGCATCACAGTACGTGATCAGCATCGAACGGAGTGTAGCGATGTCTTCCCGTGTTGTGAGAGCTTTTCGCGGATTTTAGGAGGCGTCGTCAGGAGTACATTTGGGCCTGTGACGTCCTCAGATCTGTATCCCGTGTCCCGTCTTGCCGCCGTCCAGGAGGCCACCGCCAAGGGCGGCCTCGACGCCCTGCTCCTCACTCCCGGTCCCGACCTGCGCTACGTCAGCGGCTACGACGCCAAGCCGCTGGAGCGGCTGACGTGCCTGGTGGTGCCCGCCTCGGGCGAGCCGTTCATGATGGTGCCCAGGCTGGAGGTGCCGGCCGCGCAGGCGTCGCCGGCCGCGCGGCTGGGGCTGGAGTTCGCGGCGTGGGACGAGACCGACGACCCCTACGCGGTCGTGGCCGCGCGCCTGGGCCGGGTGGCCAGGGTGGGGCTGGCCGACCGCATGTGGGCCATGTCGTCGCTGCGGTTCCGCGAGGTGCTGCCGGACGCCGAGCAGGTGCTGGCCGGCAGCGTGCTGCGGGAATTGCGCATGCGCAAGTCACCGGCGGAGGTGGCGGCGCTGCGGGAGGCGGGCCGAGCCGTCGACTCCGTCCACCGGCGGGTGCCGGAGTTCCTGCGGGCCGGGCGCACCGAGCGCGAGGTGGGTCGCGACATCGCCGAGGCGATCCTGGCCTCCGGCCACGCGACGGTCGACTTCGTCATCGTCGCCTCCGGGCCCAATGCCGCCAGCCCGCACCACGACGTCTCCGACCGGGTGATCGAGGCCGGTGAGCCGGTCGTGGTCGACATCGGCGGCCAGCTGCACAACGGCTACTGCTCCGACTCCACCCGCACCTACAGCGTGGGCGAGCCGCCCGAGGAGTTCGCCTCCTACTACGAGGTGCTGCGCCGGGCCCAGGACGCGGCGTGCGCGGCGGTGCGGCCGGGGGTGGCCTGCGAGTCGATCGACGCCGCGGCCCGCGACCTGATCACCGAGGCCGGCTACGGCGACGCCTTCATCCACCGCACCGGCCACGGCATCGGCATCGAGACGCACGAGGAGCCGTACATCGTGGCCGGCAACGGCGAGGCGATGGAGCCCGGGTTCGCGTTCTCGGTCGAGCCGGGCATCTACCTGCAGGGCAGGCACGGCGCCAGGATCGAGGACATCGTGGTCTGCACCGAGGACGGCGGGGAACGCCTCAACGCCACCCCCCGCGACCTGGTGATCGTCTAGTGCCTGTCAGATTCCTCCAAATCGGTCGCCATTCGTGACACGACGACTCCTTTACGTGTGCTTAGGTATTCCCTGACTTGTTGTGTGCCGGAGTGGAGTTGAAGGGTGTCAAGGTACGGCTGGTGTCATTCGGCGTTCGCGCCTGCGGTGAGCCTGATGGTCTCGATGCTGTTACTGGTGTCGGGGGCGGTGGGCGCGCTGCTGACGCTTGTGGGCGCGACCACGGCGCCGGCGGGCGCGGCGCTCGTGGTCACGCTCATCATCGCGGTGTTCCTGACCGCCGTTCTGCGGATCGTCAGGGCCGTGCCCGACATCCGGAGGGAGAGCGCCGCCACGGCGCGTGCGGTGGCGAACGTGCAGGCGGTGAAGCCGGGTGACGACACCCTGGTGGGGCGCCGGCTGCGGTTGTTCCGGGAGGCGGCCGAGGCGGGCAACGACTGCGAGGCGGTGTTGAGCGCCCGCTCCGCGCTCGACGACAGCGAGATGGCCAACAAGCACCACCTCGACCACGCGCTCATCTGGGCGCTGCCCGTCTTCGGCTTCATCGGCACCGCTCTCACCATGGCGGGCATGGTCACCTCGTTCTCCGACGCCCTCGACGACCAGGGCGATCCCAGCGTGCTGATCGACGCGCTCAAGCAGCACGTGCTGCCCGAGCTTGCCTCCGCGTTCGGCGTCACCCTCATAGCGCTGTTCCTGAGCGTGGTCGCCTTCGGCGCGATGGCCCTGGTGGAGCGGGCCGAGCGGGCCAGCGTGGTGGCGGCCGACGACGTGTTCCTCATCTACATCGCGCGCCTGCCCGCCAAGCAGGCCGCTCCCGCCATGCAGGGCCTCACCCAGGAGCTGGCGCAGTCCCGGCAGGAGATGGCCCAGACGAGGGGCAGGACCGAAGAGCTGGTCAAGGGCCTCGACGCGCTGCGCACCGCCGTCGAGCGGCTGAGCGCGGCCGAGACCCGCCCGCAGAAGTACACCCTGGTGAGAGAACCGTGAGGAAGCGGCCCTCGACCTCGTTCGCGCCGCCGCTCGACCTGCGCTTCATCGACCTGTTCATGGCCATCGTGCTGGCGCTGTCGTTCATCGCGATCATGCTGACCGTCGTGGCGCGCATGTTGCCGACCGAGGACGCCACACAGCCGCAGCGGCAGCAGAAGAGCGTGGCCCAGCTCGAACGTCAGCTCGACGCGGCCGTGGCGGCCCAGCGCAAGGCCGAGGCTGAGCTGCGGGCCACGCGGCAGCAGATCGCCGACCAGACCGCCTTCGCTTTGCCCTGGTGGCTCATCGGGTTCTGCGCGCTGCTCGGCGTGCTGGCCGTGTTCATGAACTGGCGCATCCGGTTGTGGAGCAAGGGGAGCCTGCCCCGCCTGCGCACCTGGTTACTGGTGACCGTGGTGATCGCCGTGGTCACGGTCGTGATCAGGGAGCTGAGCGACCGCGACGGCTACCTGCTGCTGGCCGAGATCCCCTGGTGGGCGGCCGACGCCCTCTGCCTCGGGCTGCTGCTGGTCGCGTACGTGCTGATCACCGGCATCCGGGACAGCCAGGCCAGGCTCAGCGAGATCCGGGCTCGGCCGGTGGACGGTCCCGCCCTCGGCGAGGAGCGCCGGCGCGTGCCCTCCGCCCGCTGACCCGGCGGGTGTGGCACAGTCACTGCCATGTTCACTGAGGTCGCCTACGCCACCAGCGCCGGCTCCGGGCGGGGGAACGAGGACCTGGTGATCGCCGGGCCGGCATGGATCGTCGTGCTCGACGGGGCCACCGCGGCGGCCGGGGTGGACAGCGGGTGTGCCCACGACGTCTCCTGGCTGGTGGCACGGCTCGGGGGAGCGCTGGCGGCGCGGCTGTCCACCGGCCGCGACGACGACCCCTTGGCCGATGTCCTGGAGTCGGCCGTCGAGGAGGTGGCGGAGGCCCACGGCGGCGCCTGTGACCTGGGCAACCCCGACTCTCCGTCCTCGACGGTGGCGATGGTGCGCACGGACGGCGGGCGGGTCGACTACCTCGTGCTGGGGGATTCGCCGGTCGTGTGCTCCCTGCCGGACGGCGGGGTCCTGACGGTGGTCGACGACCGGCTGGAGCGGCTGCCGGGCGGGCGGCCGTACTCGCTGGAGCTGGTGCGTCGGATGCGCAACGCGCCCGGCGGCTTCTGGGTGGCGGGCGCTCGCCCCGAGGCCGCCAGGGAGAGCGTGTGCGGGACGGTGGCGGCCGACGGGGTGGCGGTGCTCACCGACGGGGTGGCGCGGCTGGTCGACTGGTACGGGTGGAGCTGGGCGGAGTTTCTGGCGGCGCTGGCCGCGCGAGGGCCGGCGGCGCTCATCGCGGCCGTGCGGGAGCTGGAGTCGGCCAGGGGGCCGGTGTGGGGCAAGGCGCACGACGACGCCACCGTGGCGTGGGCACGGCCGGCTTCGTCATGACCCGCACCCTGGCGCCGCGGGACGCCCGGCAGGCCACGCCGCAGGCACCTTGATCGCACCTCCACGATAATGAAACAATTCGGTAACAGGACATAACCGGATATTGGGGGTCGTCGCCCATGACCCGCGAGCCGATCGAGCGGCCCTAGGATGCGGGACGACGAGCTGAACGAGGCGTTCGAGCTCGGGCGGACGTGCGCGCTGGCCGCCGAATGCGGCAGAGACCTGCGGCGGTGCGCGGAGATGTACAGCGGGCTGTTTCCCGCGGCGGCCTTCGACGCGGAGTGCTACAACGCCCTCACCCTCACCATGGCCTTCAGCGCGCCCTGGGCCAGCGCCGGCCGCCTGAAGGTGGTCAACAGGGCCGCCCTGTGGGTGATGGCCGTCGACCGGCTGGTCAACCACACCGCGACCACCCGCGAGCAGGTGGATCGCCTGGTCCGCGAGTGCCTGTCCGTCGCCGACGGCGGCGTGCCCCGGTCGGCCGCCACCCGGTTCCTCGCCGACCTGCGTGACGAGCTGGCCACCGTCAGGGAGTTCGGCGATCTGCGCGTGGTCTGGCGCGGTCAGCTCGCCCGGATGCTGGCGGGTCTGACCAGGGCCTGGGTGTGGCGCGACACGGACGTCGTGCCGACGCTGGAGCGCTATCTCGACAACGCCGACAGCCGCGGCTCGTGCTTCGTCGACGTGTCGCACTGGATCTACGCCGCCGACCGCTGGGCCAGGACGCACCTGGAGGAGCTGCGGGACGTCAGCACGCTGGTCCAGCGTTACCTGCACCTGCTTGGGGACGTCGCCTCCTACCGCAAGGACGTGAGCTGGGGCGACCTGAACGTGTTGTCGCTCGGCGTCAGCAGCGCCGAGGTGGGCGAGGCGATGGCCGAGCTGGCGCGTGAGGCGGCCGACCTCATCGAACCGGTACGCGAGCGCAGCCCCCGCACCGCCACCTACCTGCGACGACAGATCGGCTTCACCGCCGGTATCAACGGAATTTCGGACTTCGACCGTACGGCGTAAAAGACTTGTCGGATTCCTTGACAGACAAGCTTGACACCAGGCGAGCGGTATCGGCGAATAAGGGCGTTATGGGCAACAAACCGTGACATTTTGTTTCTTGTAAAAGCTTGCGGCTTGAGAGGAAAATGTGGCGTTGCTAGGGTGTCTCGATGCCAGGCATGTGGATCGACCTCCTCAACGCGCCTTGACAGGTACCACTGACCACGGCACCTCACGGGCGGGGTCGTGCATGCGCGGGAGACGTACAGGCGGTGCTGGATGGAATTCGGTCACACTGACCGTTGGCGGCTTCCCACGGCGATCAAGATACTGATCGCCGGGGGCTTCGGCGCGGGGAAGACCACCATGGTCGGAGCCGTGTCCGAGACCCGGCCCCTTCGCACGGAAGAGGCGCTCACCCACATCGGCGCGCACATCGACGACCTCGCGGGCGTCGAACGCAAGCTCACCACCACCGTGGCGATGGACTTCGGCCGCATCACGATCCGCAACGACTACATGCTCTACCTGTTCGGCACCCCCGGCCAGGAACGGTTCTGGTTCGTGTGGGACGAACTGGCCGTGGGCGCGCTCGGCGCCGTGGTGCTGGCCGACACCCGCCGCCTCGACGACTGCTTCCCCTCCGTCGACTATTTCGAGAAGCGCGACCAGCCGTTCATCGTGGCGCTCAACTGCTTCGACGGCAGCAGGCCCTTCACCGTCGGCGAGGTGCGCTCGGCGATCGGCCTGGAGCCGGACATCCCCATCGTGCTGTGCGACGCTCGCAGGCGCGACTCCGGCAGGGAGGTGCTCATCACGCTGATGGAGCACGCGATCCGCAGGGGAGTCACCCCGGTCGGGACCATGTCGTGACCATGACCGGCTACCTTTGACCGGTGGAGGAAATCGACCGCCGGATCGTCACGCTGCTGGCCCGCGACGGCCGCATGAGCTTCACCGATCTGGCCAGGGAGACCGGGCTCTCGGTCTCGGCCGTGCACCAGCGCGTACGCAGGCTGGAGAAGCGAGGAGTCGTCCGCGGATACGCCGCGATCATCGACCACGACGCCGTCGGCCTGCCGATGACAGCATTCGTGTCGATCAAGCCGATCGACCCCGCGGCCCCCGACGACGCTCCTGACCGGCTGGCGCACCTGACGGCCATCGAGGCGTGCCACAGCGTGGCGGGCGACGAGAGTTACATCCTGAAGGTGCGCGTGTCCTCGCCGGTGGCGCTCGAGGACCTGCTGCAGCAGATCCGCGCCTCGGCCAACGTCTCGACCCGCACCACGGTGGTGCTGAGCACCCCCTACGAGCACCGCGCCCCCGAACTGGCCGGCGAGCCCGCCCCGGGCCACGAGCGCACCGGCTGACCGTACGTTCTTACGAAGTCCGTACGGTCGCCTCCCGCCCCGCCTGCCGGAGGGTGCGCCGGTGCCAGGCTGTTGACCATGGACGACCGCAGGCCCCTCACCCCGCGCCCCGGCACCGCCCCTCGGCCCGCGGGTGCGGATCCCCTGGCGGGCCAGGATCCGCACCCGCGAGCCACGCCAGGAGATCCGGAGGTCGGCCCCTGCGGGAGGAACGTGGCCGATGATGTGGACGTGTCCCCGTTCGGGGCAGGGGCACCGCGCACCTGGTGGGGGAATGCGAGGCGGGCGATGGGGGAGTCCGGACGGCGAGATCTCGGACGTCGTGCCGGCAACCCGCCGCATCCCGATCCTTCCCGCCCCGGCGGGCCGGGGCGGGAAGGATCGGGATGCGGCGGGT
>NZ_JAAAHR010000067.1:0-44519 GCF_009908215.1 Nonomuraea sp. K271
GGGCGGGTGGGGGCAGCAGCCTGCTTCGACGGTCGTGTTTCGCCGTTGCGTACGCACCAGGCCGGGCCGTACCCGCCACCTGGCTCATTCGGGCGTCACTCGGGTGGGGTGGAGCTCGCAGCGTGCATGGCGTGCTACGGAGGGTGTTTTCTGGGTATATGTCGGAAAGGAGAAGTGACGGAACGTACGCGCTTGGTTTCGCGAAGTGGGGTGAAGGTCGTACCCTCCCATAGTGACCTAATGGGGGTTCTGTTACCGATGACTGACCCAACCGACACCCGCGATACCGGTCCACGCGCCGGCACGCCGTTGTGGGCGTTTCTCGCGGGCATCACCGTGATCGGGTTCACCGCACTCGTGGTGGCCATGCTCAGGCTCGACATGTCCGAGCTGGTGGAACTCGCCCGCACGCCGCTGTTCTGGGTGCTGGCCGTGCTGGTGATCCTGGGTGAGCTCAGGCCCGTCATGGTGTCATCAGCGGCGGCCGTGGGCGGCACCTACCCCTCCACCATGTTCACGTTCGCCGTGCTCCTGCACTTCGGGCTGCCCTGCGCGGTGGTCATGCAGGGGGTCGCGGTGGCCATGAACGGCGTGGTGACGCGCAAGTCGTGGCATCGGGTCATGTTCAACATCGCGCAGTCGACCCTCGCGCTCACCGCCGCGGGCGTGGTGCTGGGGACGTTCGGCATCGTGCCGAGTCCCGCCCTGCCATGGGTGCCCAGCGGCGGAAACCTGCTGGCGATCGGGCTGGCAGGGATCGCGTACTTCGCGACGAGGGCGACCCTCGTGTGCAGTGCGGTCGCGCTGCACGAGCGGCGTTCGCTCAGCCGGGTGCTGAGGGCGACCGTCGGCCCGCAGAGCCTCGTCTACGCCGGCCTGCTCGGCCTGGCGCCCCTGGTCGTCGTGGTCATGAGCCATTCGCCTGGTTTGGTGCCGCTCTTCGTCGCGCCTCTGGCCGCCGTCTACTTCACCGCCACGCTGTCCATGCGCCGTGACCACCAGGCCATGCACGACGAGCTGACCGGCCTGCCCAACCGGAAGCTGCTCATCGTCAGCACGGAGGAGGCGCTCGCCGAGGCCAGGCAGGACGAGCGGGTCGGCCTGTTCCTGCTGGACCTCGACCGGTTCAAGGAGGTCAACGACACGATGGGCCATCCGGTGGGCGACCGCCTGCTGCAGATGGTCGCGCATCGCCTCACCCATTCCGTACGCCCTGGAGACGTCGTGGCGCGGCTGGGCGGCGACGAGTTCGCCGTGCTGCTGCCCTCGATCAGAGACACCCACGCGGCCAGGGAGGTCGCGGCCAGGCTGCGCGCGGCGCTGACCGAGCCGGTGCGCCTGGAGGGCATGACCTTCGACGTGGACGGTTCCGTCGGCATCGCGCTCTATCCGGATCACGCCCCCGACTTCGAGCTGCTGCTCCAGCGCGCCGACGTGGCGATGTACCTCGCCAAGGAGGGCCGTACGGGAGTGGAGCTCTACCAGCCCGACAAGGACAGGAACTCGCCGGAACGCCTGAGCCTGCTCGGCGACCTGCGCCGCGCCATCGACAACCGCGAGCTGCGCCTGCACTACCAGCCCAAAGTCAACCTCGGCACGGGCGCGGTGCAGGGGGTGGAGGCGCTGCTGCGCTGGCGACATCCGGCGAACGGGCCGATCCCGCCGTCCGATTTCGTCCCGCTGGCCGAGCAGTCCTACCTGATGCGCCAGCTGACCGCGTACGTCATCGACGAGGCGCTGGAGCAGGCCGCCCGCTGGTGGCACACGGGGCTTCGCGTGCAGATCTCGGTCAACATCTCGGCCCGCGACCTGCTCGACTCCGCGCTGCCGGAGCGGCTGGAGGTCGGGCTGGCGAAGTACGGGCTGCCGCCCGCGGCCATCCAGCTGGAGGTCACCGAACGCATCCTGACCGGCGACCAGGCCTACACCCAGGAGACGATCAAGGCGCTGGCCACGCTCGGTGTCCCGCTGGCCATCGACGACTTCGGCACCGGCTATTCCTCGCTGATCAGACTCCAGCGTCTGGCGATCTCCGAGGTCAAGATCGACGCGTCGTTCGTGAGCAGGATCGGCGAGTCCGAGGACGACGAGAGGATCGTGCGTTCGATCGTCGACCTGGTGCGCTCGCTGGGCCTGCGTTCGGTGGCGGAGGGCGTCGAGTCCGACGAGGTGGCCGTCCGCCTGGCGGACATGGGGTGCGACGTGGCGCAGGGGTGGCTGTTCTGCGAGCCCATGCCGGCCGCGGACGCCGCGGCCTGGCTGCGCGACCACACGGAGGCGATGCCGAAAGTCGGTTTGGGCTATACGCCGGAGATCACCCGCACCGCGTGACGCTACGACGGCTTCTACCGGGCGATCACGCGGCCGCGGTGAGGGCTGCTGCACTCGTCACGGACCCGGTCCGGAACGAGCAGATCCAGGTCGACGTCGTGGTCTTCGCGCCCGCAGCCCGGCTGGAGGAGTTGTACGGGCGAGGCCGGGCCTCGCGTGCCCCGGCGGCCGTGTTGCCGGCGAGTTAACCGTTCGGGCATGGTTCGTCAAGCCCTCTAGGATGGCAGTGTCCGAAGACTCCATCCACGAAACGGGTTCAACGACTCATGTCCGCCATAACCCGCGACGAGGTCGCACACCTGGCCCGGTTGTCCAGGCTGGCGCTCACCGGTGACGAGCTCGACCACTACGCCACCCAACTCGATGCCATCATCGAGGCGGTCGCGAAGGTGGCCGAGGTCGCCGCCGAAGATGTGCCGCCATCGTCGCACGCGCTTCCGCTGACCAATGTCTTCCGTGCCGACGAGGTGCGACAGTCCCTGACGCCCGAGCAGGCGCTGGCCGGTGCTCCCGCCGTCGAGGACGACCGATTCCGGGTGCCGCGCATCCTCGGGGAGGAGGCATGAGTCTCATCCGCAAGACCGCCGCCGAGCTGGGCTCGATGATCGCCGCGGGTGAGGTGTCGTCGGTCGAGGTGACCGAGGCGCATCTCGACCGCATGGCCGAGGTGGAGCCCAAAGTCCAGGCGTTCCTCCACGTCGATCGCGAGACGACGATCGAGCAGGCGCGGGCCGTCGACACGAGGCTGCGGGCCGGGGAGAAGCTCGGGCCGCTGGCCGGCGTGCCCATCGCGCACAAAGACATCTTCACCACGCGCGACATGCCGACGACGGCCGCGTCCAAGATCCTCGAAGGCTGGCGGCCGCCCTACGACGCGACCGTCACCAGGCGGCTGCGCGAGGCGGGGCTGGTCATTCTCGGCAAGACCAACCTCGACGAGTTCGCCATGGGCTCTTCGACGGAGAACTCCGCGTACCACACGACGCGCAACCCGTGGGACCTGACGAAGGTGCCGGGCGGTTCGTCCGGTGGGTCGAGCGCGGCCGTGGCGTCCTACGAGGCGCCGCTGTCCACGGGCACCGACACGGGCGGTTCGATCCGGCAGCCGGCCTCGGTCACCGGCATCGTCGGGATGAAGCCGACCTACGGTGGTTCCTCCCGCTACGGGCTGATCGCGTTCGCGAGCTCGCTCGACACGCCCGGGCCGTTCTCCCGCACCGTGCTCGACGCGGCGCTGCTGCAGGAGGCGTTCTCGGGTCACGACCCGATGGACTCGACCTCCGTCGACGCGCCCGTGCCTTCGGTGGTCGAGGCGGCCAGGCACGCCGACGTCGCCGGCATGCGGATCGGTGTGGTCAAGGAGCTGGCGGGCGACGGCTACCAGCCGGGCGTGCTGGCCCGCTACCACGAGGCCGTGCAGCTCCTCGAGTCGCTCGGGGCCAAGGTCGTCGAGGTCTCGTGCCCGTCGTTCACCACCGCCCTCTACGCCTACTACCTGGTCGCGCCTTCGGAGTGCTCGTCCAACCTGGCGCGCTTCGACGCGATGCGCTACGGCCTGCGCGTCGGCGACGACGGCACCCGCAGCGCCGAGGAGGTCATGGCGCTGACCAGGGCCGCCGGGTTCGGTCCCGAGGTCAAGCGGCGCATCATGCTGGGCACGTACGCGCTGTCGAGCGGCTACTACGACGCCTACTACGGTCAGGCGCAGAAGGTGCGCACGGTCATCTCCCGCGAGTTCGAGGCCGCCTACGAGCAGGCCGACGTGCTGGTGTCGCCGACCACGCCGACCACGGCGTTCGCGATCGGCGAGCGGGTCGACGACCCGATGGCGATGTACCTCGCCGACCTGTGCACCATCCCGTCCAACATGGCCGGCAACGCGGCCATCTCGGTGCCGTGCGGGCTGGCCGACGAGGACGGCCTGCCGGTGGGCCTGCAGATCATGGCGCCCGTGCTGGCCGACGACCGCTGCTACCGCGTCGGCGCCGCCGTGGAGCAGGCCCTGGAGAGCCGCTGGGGCGGCCCGTTGCTGAAGGAGGCCCCGTCGCTATGACCATGGTCTATGACGAAGCGCTCGACGTGTTCGAGCCGGTGCTCGGGCTGGAGACGCACGTCGAGCTGGGCACCGCGTCGAAGATGTTCTGCGGCTGCAGGACGACGTTCGGCGCCCCGCCCAACACGCAGGTCTGCCCGACCTGCCTGGCGCTGCCGGGCGCGCTGCCGACGGCCAACGCCATGGCCATCGAGTCGACGATCCGCATCGGCCTGGCGCTGAACTGCTCGATCGCTGAATGGTGCCGCTTCGCCCGGAAAAACTACTTTTATCCGGACATGCCGAAGAACTACCAGATCTCCCAGTACGACGAGCCGCTCTGCTTCGACGGCTACGTCGACGTCGAGGTCGACGGCAAGACCGTGCGCATCGAGATCGAGCGGGTGCACCTGGAGGAGGACACCGGCAAGTCCACCCACGTGGGCGGCGCCACCGGCCGCATCCACGGGGCCGACTACTCGATCGTCGACTACAACCGGGCGGGCATCCCGCTCGTCGAGATCGTGACCAAGCCCATCCCGGGCACCGACCGGCTCGCGCCGGAGGCGGCCAGGGCCTACGTCACCGAGCTGCGCGAGATCATGCGCTCGCTGGGCGTCTCCGACGTACGCATGGAGGAGGGCTCGCTGCGCTGCGACGTCAACGTCTCCCTCATGCCGCGCGGCGCGTCCGAGTGGGGCACCCGCACCGAGACGAAGAACGTCAACTCGCTGCGCAGCGTCGAGCGGGCCGTCCGCAGCGAGATCGAGCGGCAGGCGGGCGTCCTCGCCGGCGGCGGGAAGATCGTCCAGGAGACCCGGCACTTCCACGAGGACACCGGCACCACCACCTCCGGCAGGTCCAAGGAGGAGGCGCAGGACTACCGCTACTTCCCCGAGCCCGACCTGGTGCCGATGGCGCCCGACCCGGCCTGGGTGAGCGAGCTGAAGGCGACGCTGCCCGAACTGCCGTCGGTCAGGCGCAAGCGGCTGCAGGCCGAGTGGGGGCTGTCCGACCTCGACATGCAGGCCATGCGCAACGCCGACGCGATCGACCTGGTCGAGGCCACGGTCGCGGTGGGGGCCCCGCCCGCCGACGCGCGCAAGTGGTGGATGGGCGAGCTGGCGCGGCGGGCCAACGAGACCGCCACCCCGCTGGCCGACCTGCCCATCACCCCGGACGACATCGCCAGGGTGACCAAGCTGGTCACCTCGGGGGCGCTCAACGACAAGCTGGCGCGCGAGGTGCTCGAAGGCGTGCTGGCGGGCGAGGGCACGCCCGACGAGGTGGTGGAGAAGCGCGGGCTGCGGATCGTCAACGACGAGGGCGAGCTGTCGGCGATCATCGACCAGGTGCTGGCCGACAACGCCGACGTGGCCGACAAGGTGCGCTCCGGCAAGCTCGCCGCGGCCGGTGCGCTGGTGGGCGGCGTCATGCGGGCCAGCAAGGGCAAGGCCGACGCGGCCCGAGCCCGTCAGCTGATCCTGGAGAAGCTCGGCGTCTCCGAGTAGAACCGGCCTCTCACGGCCGCCGGGCCCCGCCGCATCAACGGCGGGGCCCGGCGCCTTCCCGAACGCCGTACGGTCACCTCGTCGCGGAACGAGCCGCGGCCCGAGCCTGCGGTCACTCGTCCCGGGAGGGCGGGACCGCGCCGGCGGCGCGGCGGGCCAGCATCCTTCTGAGCAGCGGCGTGAGCAGCGTGAGCAGCGCCAGCACCAGCAGCACGACCGCGATCGGGCTGCGCACCAGTACGCTCACGTCGCCCGCGCCGATGGCCAGCGCCCTGCGGAGCTGGACCTCCGCCATCGGGCCCAGGATCATGCCGATCACCGCGGGGGCAACCGGCAGGCCGAAGCGCCGCATGGCGTAGCCGAGCAGGCCGAGCACATAGAGCACGAACAGGTCCACCACGGTGCCGTTCACGGCGTAGACCCCGAGCGCGGCGAAGAGGATGATCCCGGCGTACAGGTACGGGCGGGGGATCCGCAACACGCGCGCCCACAGCGGCGCCATGGGCAGGTTGAGCACCAGCAGCATCGTGTTGCCGATGAACAGCGAGGCGATCATGCCCCACACCAGCGCGGGGTTGTGGTCGAACAGTTGAGGTCCGGGCTGGAGCCCGTACTGCTGGAAGGCGGCCAGCAGGATCGCGGCCGTGGCCGACGTGGGCAGGCCCAGCGTCAGCAGCGGGACCAGGGTGCCGGCGGCGGAGGCGTTGTTGGCGGCCTCCGGTCCGGCGACGCCCTCGATCGCGCCCCGGCCGTACTCCTCGCGGGCCACGCCGCGCGCCAGGCGCTTCTCGGCCGCGTACGACAGGAACGTGGGGATCTCGGCGCCGCCGCCGGGCAGCGCGCCGAACGGGAAGCCCAGCGCGGTGCCGCGCAGCCAGGGCCGCCACGAGCGGCCCCAGTCGGAGCGGCCCATCCACGCCCGGCCGACGGGCACCACCTCGGGCATGGCGTGGCGTAGCCGCGAGGCGACGTAGAGGGACTCGCCGAGCGCGAAAAGGCCGACCGCCACGATGACCACGTCGATGCCGTCGAGCAGTTGCGGGATGCCCAGCGTGAGCCGTGCCTGGCCGGTCTGCTGGTCGATGCCGATCAGCCCGATCACGAGGCCGAGCCCGAGGGAGGCCAGGCCGCGTACGACCGAACGGGACAACACGGACGACACGGCGGTGAACGCGAGCACGGCCAGCGCGAAGTAGTCCTCGGGACCGAACGAGATGGCGAAGCTCACCACGGCGGGCGCCGCCACGACCAGCAGCGCGGTCGCGATCGTCCCCGCCACGAACGAGCCGATGGCCGCCGTGGCCAGCGCCTGGGCGGCCCTGCCCCGCCTGGCCATCTTGTTGCCCTCCAACGCCGTGATCATGGAGGCGGACTCGCCCGGCGTGTTGAGCAGGATGGAGGTGGTGGAGCCGCCGTACATGCCGCCGTAGTAGATGCCGGCGAACATGATGAACGCGCTGGCCGGCGGCACCGTGAACGTGATCGGCAGCAGCAGCGCCACGGTCATCGCGGGCCCGATGCCGGGCAGTACGCCGACGAGCGTGCCCAGCGTGACGCCGATGAGCGCGTACATCAGGTTGACCGGGGTGAGTGCGGCGGTGAAGCCGTCGAGGAGGAGCTGCAGCGACTCCACCTAGATCACTCCCGTCAGCGGCCCGCCGGGCAGCGACACGCCGAGTCCTCTGACGAACAGCAGGTACGTGGTGATGCCCATGACGACGGCGATCACGGCGGCACGCAGCTTGTGCTCGGCGCCGAGCGCCACGGCGAGGCCGAAGAAGAGCAGGCTCGCCCCGATGATCCAGCCGAGCACGTTCAGCAGCGCGCTGAAAGCCAGGAAGATCCCGCTGACCAGCCCGACGCTGCGCCAGTCGGCGGGCGCGCGGGCGTCGATGTCCTCGCTCTCCTCGGGGTCGCCGCGCCCGCCGCGCAGGACGTCGGCGACGTAGAACAGGCCGATGAGCACCATGGCTCCGCCCACCAGCATGGGGAAGAAGCGCGGCCCGAGGCCGAGCTGGGAGGCTGCCGCGGAGACGTCGAGCGTACCGACCACGACGAGCACGCCCAGCACCAGCACGACGAGCGCCAGCCCGAGCTCGGGCCGCCACCAGCGGGCCATCAGGAGACGAGCCCCATTTCGGCGATGATCGCCTTGACCCTGGTCTGCTCGGAGGCCAGGTAGTCGGCGAACTGCTGCCCGGTCTGGAACGAGTCGATCCAGCCGTTCTTGGCCACCGCGTCCTTCCATGGCTGCGCGTCGTGCATCTTGGTGACCAGGTCGGTCAGTGCCTTCTTGTCGGCGTCGGAGAGCCCGGCGGGGGCGACGAAGCCGCGCCAGTTGGCCAGTTCGACGTCGAGCCCGGCCTCCTTCAGGGTGGGAGCGTCGAGGTCCGGCAGCCGCTCGCCCGAGGTGACGCCCAGCGCGCGCAGCTTGCCCGACTTCACGTGCTCGGCGAACTCGGCCACGCCCGAGATGCCCGCGCTCACCTTGTTGCCGAGGAGTTCGTTGAGCGCCTCGCCGCCGCCCGAGTGGGCGATGTAGTTGACCTGCTTGGGGTCGATGCCGGCGGCCTTGGCCATCAGGCCTGCCACGATGTGGTCGGTGCCGCCTGCGGACCCGCCGGAGACGGACACCTTCGCCGGGTCGGCCTTCCAGGCCGCCACCATGTCGTCCAGCGTCTTGTACGGCGACGCGGCGGGCACGACGACGATCTCGTACTCCTCGGTCAGCTTGGCGATGGGCGTGGTCTCCGCCAGCGTGACCTTCGACTTGTTCTGCTCGATGGCGCCCACCATGACCAGGCCCATGGTCATCAGCAGGTTGCCGTTGCCCTTCTCTCCGGCGAGCTGGGCCAGGCCGATCGTGCCTCCGGCGCCGGGTACGTTGTACACCTCGACCTGGCGCTGCGGGTCGGCGGCCTTGATGGCCTGCTCGGCGATGCGGGAGGTCTGGTCCCAGCCGCCGCCGGGCGCGGCAGGGGCCATGATCCGCAATGGTGAGCTCGCCGAGGTGCCCGACGTCTCGCCACAGCCGGTCAGGGCACCTAGGGAGAGTGCCGCGAGGGCGGCGAATATGCGCAAGCGCATGATCACTCCAGAAAGGGTTCGCACGGTTACAGGAACCGGATCGTGAAGCCCCTACCCTGCGGAGTCGAGCCTTTGCGCGGTTGCCGTCATAGTGGTCGTATTGGTCGCGGGATCCCGCGGCCTCCCCGCGACCTGGCCGTGACCTCGGTTTGTTTCCATGTGCCCGTGAGACGGGTTCGTGAGGCCTCACTCGGGACCCAGCTGTTCGTGCTCCAGATGGTGATCGTGCTGCTCGCCGTCGGGGGCACCGCGGGCGTGTGGGCCGAGCACACACGTGACCAGCTGGCCTCGCTCCACCAGCAGCGGGCACTGGCGATCGCGCAGTCGGTGGCCGCGCTTCCGCAGGTCCGGGAGGCCTTCGAGCGGAGCGACCCCGAGACGGTGCTGCAGCCGCTGGCGATGAGCGTCCAGCAGGAGACCGGCGCCGACTACGTGGTGATCGCCAACACCGACCAGAAACGTTACGCCCACCCCAACGCCTCGCTGATCGGCAGGCAGCTGTCCACCGACGGCAGCACGGTGCTCAGGACGGGCCGCAGTTGGGTCGGCAAGGAGACCGGCACGATCGGCACCACGGTCAGGGGCAAGACGCCCATCCGTGACGAGTACGGCGAGATCATCGGCCTGGTTTCGGTCGGCGTGCTGGAGACCACGGTCATCAGCGAGGTCGTCGACGCGCTCCCGCCGCTGGTCTGGACGGCGCTCGCCGTGCTGATGGCCGGGCTCGCGCTGGCGGCGCTGATCACCGCGCGGGTGCGCCGGCAGACGTTCGGCCTGGAGCCGCGCGAGATCGCCGCCCTGCTGGAGCAGCGCGAGGGCGTGCTGCACGGTGTCAAGGAAGGCGTGCTGGCGCTCGACCTCGACGGGCGCGTCACGCTGATCAACGACGCCGCCCGCGAGCTGCTGGGCGACGTGGGCGCCGACCTGACCGAGATGCCGGTCTCCGAGCGCATGCGCGACGTGCTCGGGGGCGCCGACCCCGGCGAGGACCGCGTCGTGCTGCACGGCGAGCGCGTGCTGGTGCTCAACCGCACCCCGGTGTCCGTACGCGGTCAGCACCGCGGCTGGGTGGTGACCCTGCGCGACCGCACCGAGCTCGTCCATCTGGCGCGCGAGCTCGACGACGCCAGCAGCGCGACGGAGGCGCTGCGGGCGCAGGCGCACGAGTTCGCCAACCGCATGCACACCGTCGTCGGCCTGCTGGAGCTGGGCGAGTTCGACGCCGCGATCGGCTTCATCACCCGCACCACCGGCGGCGCCTACGCGGCCGACCTGCGCGAGCGCGTCCAGGATCCGACCCTGGCCGCGCTGCTGCTGGCCAAGTCCGCGGCGGCGGCCGAGCGCGGCGCCACGCTGGTGTTGTCGGACGACTCGTCCGTGCCGGCCGGCCTGCTCGGCGACCCACAGGACGCGGTGCTGGTGGTGGGCAACCTGGTCACCAACGCCATCGACGCCCTCGACGGCGCCCAGGGCACGATCGAGGTGTCGGTGCAGGCCGACCACGCCGGTCTGCGGGTGCGCGTCGGCGACTCCGGTCCGGGCATCGCCCCCGACCTGGTGGACGAGGTCTTCAGGGAGGGCTTCACGACCAAGGCCGCCAGGTCGGGGCCGCGCGGCCTCGGCCTGGCGCTGACCCGGCAGGCGTGCCTGCGCAGAGGAGGCTGGGTGCGGGTGGGTAACGCGGGCGGCGCCGTCTTCACCGCCCTCCTTCCGGCGGCGGAGCGGGCGAGGGCGGGGTCGTGAACGACATCAGGGTGCTCGTGGTGGACGACGACTTCATGGTCGCGCGGATCCACAGCGGCTACGTGTCCCGCGTGCCGGGGTTCAGCGTGGTCTCCGTCGCCCACAACGGGGCGGGCGCGCTGGCCGCGGCGGCGGAGCTCCGGCCGGATCTTGTGCTGCTCGACATCTATCTGCCTGACATGTCCGGGCTTGAGGTGCTCAAGGCGGTCAACGACGTGGACGTCCTCATGATCAGCGCGGCCCGTGACGTGCCCACGGTCAAGGAGGCGATGCGTGGCGGCGCGGTCAACTATCTGATCAAGCCGTTCACCGCCGCCGCACTGACCGAGCGCCTCCAGCAGTACGCCGACACCCGCAGGCGCATCACCGCCATCGGCCCTCAAGCGCGTCAGGACGACGTCGACCGGCTGTTCGGCACCCCCATGACCACGGCTCCCATGCCGAAGGGGTTGTCCCCGGCGACGTGCGCGCTGGTCGCCGACAGCCTGCGGGAGGCCGGCCGCGACCTGTCGGCGACCGAGGCCGCCCAGCTCACGGGCCTGTCACGGGTGAGCGCCCGCCGCTATCTCGAATATCTGTGCGCGGCAGGTCAGGCCGAGCTCCGGCCGCGTTACGGCACGGCCGGTCGTCCGGAACATCGCTACCGGTGGCTAGGTTGACACACTTCCGTAGTCATTTCCCGTGACATATGCCGATCCGCGTGCCTTACTGTTGCCTGAGACTTGGCTGCGGACCGGGAGGAGATTGAGGCGTGCGAAACGCCGGACCGATCGAATCACCGACCGACCCGTTCGCCTCGGTGCCTCTGCCCACGTCGAGCGTCTCCAAGAAGCCGCGGATCGAAGGCCTGCCCCCGGGAGTCTCCCGGGACATCTTCGGACCGCCGGAACGTCCGGAGTCTCGGCAGGCCCAAGCCCCGAGCGCCGCGGGCGGTCCCTCGAACGGCGCACTGCCCCCGGCCCCGCCACCGGCGCAGCCGTGGCCGATGGCGGGCAAGGATTCGGGCTCGCCCGCTCCTGTGTTCGGCGGGCAGAGCCCGCACGAGAGCCCGCCCGCCTTCGAGCCCGAGCCGCGCGGACGGCGGCTCCTGCCGGGCCTGCTCACGCTCCTCCTGGTGCTCGGCGTGCTGTCGTACGTCGTGCCCGCCGTGCTGATGTCCGGCAGCGTGCTGCGCGGCACCCGCGTGTCGGGGGTCGACATCGGTGGGCTGACCGTCACCCAGGCGGCGGACAAGCTGCGCACCGAGCTCGCCACCCAGCTGAGCAAGCCGGTCATCGCCGACATAGGCGGCAAGAAGGACACCATCCAGCCCGACGAGGCCGGGCTGGAGCTCGACGTGGTCGGCACGATCGGCCAGGCACCCAGCGGCTTCCCCAGCCCGCAGGAGGTGTGGCGCGGCCTGACCGGCACCACCGAGCTCGAACCGAAGATCAACATCGACACCTCCCAGCTCACCAGGACCGTCGAGGGCCTCGCCGAGTCCGTCGACAAGCGCGCCCAGGAGGGCCGGGTGGTCTTCTCCGGGCTGACGCCGAGAGCCCGCCAGCCGGAGGACGGCGTCCTGCTCGACAGGGACGACGCCGTCAAGCGGATCGGCGACGCCTTCCTGCGGGGCGGCGGCGCCGTCGTGCTCACCCTCCGGCCGTCCAAGCCCGTCACCACCAGCGAAGCTGTCAGGACGGCCGTGGTCAAGGCGAAGCGGGCCGTCGCCGGCCCCATCACGCTCACCCTCGACGGCAAGCAGGCGCAGGTCCCGCCCGCCGCGATCGCGGCCAACCTGTCCTTCGCCTCCGACGGCAGCGGCGGGCTCGCGCCGCAGTTCGACGCCAAGGCGGTGCTCGCCGACGTGGAAAGCAGCCTGGTCTCCGCCGCCCAGCAGCCGCGCGACGCCACGTACGAGATCGTGAACGGCGCGCCGGTCCTGGTGCCCGCCCGCACCGGCCGGGGCGTGAACGACAAGCTGCTGGCCAGGGACGCCGAGAAGGTGTTCGCCGAGGGTGGCGAGCGCACGGTCCCCGTCCGCCTGGGCACGGTCGCCCCCGAGGTCGCGACCTCGGAGATCCGCGGCCTCGGCATCAAGGAGACGCTGGCCACCTTCACCACGAACTTCGCCTGCTGCCAGCCGCGCGCCAAGAACATCCAGCGGATGGCGGAAGAGCTCGACGGCCACATCGTCAAGCCGGGGGAGACGTTCTCGATCAACGACGTGGTGGGCGAGCGCACCGTCGAGGACGGGTACGTCGAGGCCACGGAGACCGTCGGCGGGCGCACGGTCAACATCGTCGGCGGCGGGGTCTCGCAGTTCGCCACGACGATGTACAACGCGGCGTACTTCAGCGGGCTCGAGGACGTCGAGCACAAGCCGATGGACTACTACACCGACCAGTTCCCGGCCGGTCGCGACGTCGCGCTGCTCTACCCCGAGACCGACCTCAAGTGGCGCAACGACTCGGACAACGGCGTGCTGATCAAGACCGCGTCCACGCAGACGTCGGTGACGGTGGCGCTCTGGGGCGTCAAGCGGTACGACAAGATCGAGGCGGTCGAGTCGGAACGGCGGGACTTCACCCAGTTCCGCCGGGAGACCAGCAACACGCCAGGCTGCCTGCCGACGACGGGCGCCCAGGGGTTCACCATCGACGTCACGCGGGTGTTCCACAAGAACGGCCGCGTGGTCAAGAAGGACGACAAGCTGACCACCAAGTACCGTCCGCAGCCTCAGACCACGTGCACCGCCTCGTGAACCGGTCACGAGGTGGGCACGGACACGATGCGGTCGTCGCCCTCTCTGGGTGAGCCCCTGCCGTCCTTGTTGCTGGTGCCCACCCACAGGGTCCCGTCAGGGGCGGCGGTGACCGCGCGGAGGCGGCCGTAGCGGTCGGCGAAGTGCGCGACCGGGCGGCCCGCGGCGCCGTCGGAGCCGAGCGGCACCTGCCACAGGCGCTGCCCGCGCAGGGCCCCCGCCCAGAGCGAGCCCCCGGCGTACGCCAGGCCGGAGGGTGAGGCCTCGTCGGTGGACCAGGTGACGATCGGGTTCGCGAACCGCTCGTCGTCGCCCCGGCCCTCGACCTCGGGCCAGCCGTAGTTGGCGCCCGGCTCGATCAGGTTGATCTCGTCGTAGGTGTTGGCGCCGAACTCGGAGGCGTACAGGCGGCCCGAGCCGTCCCACGCCAGACCTTGGACGTTGCGGTGGCCGTAGCTGTAGACGAGCGTGCCGAACGGGTTGCCGGGGGCGGCCGTGCCGTCCGAGGTCATGCGCAGGATCTTGCCCGCCAGGGAGTCGCGCTGCTGGGCCAGGTCGCGGTCCCCCGTTTCGCCGGTGGAGGCGTACAGGTGGCCGTCGGGGCCGAACGCCAGCCTGCCGCCGTTGTGGTTGCTGCCCTTGGGGATGCCCTCGACGATCACCCGGCGCTCGCCGAGCGTGTCGCCCGTCAGCCGGTAGCGGACGATCCGGTTGTCCTCGGCGGCGGTGTAGTAGAGGAAGACGTGCTGGTCCTTGACCGCGACCCCCATCAGGCCGCCCTCGCCGTCCGGCGTCACGCCCTCGATCGTGCCTAGCTCGCTCACCTTTCCGTCCTGGGCGACCCGCAGCAGCCTGGCGGTGTCGCGCTCGGTGACCAGGGCGCCGCCGCCGGGCAGGAACGCTATCGCCCACGGCACGGCCAGCCCGGTCGCCACGTCCTTCGGGTCCGATGCCGGCCCCGCCGCCGACACAGCGGCCGTCGGTCGCACCTCGCCTCCGGCGGTGGAGCAGCCGGCGAGCCCCGCCGGCAGCACGGACAGCGCCAGGATCGCGCAGAGCTTCCTCATGTGCATCCTCATGTGCTCCATACTTCCCCGGAGTCGTAAGGTTCTGCGCATGAAGACCTGGGTTCCGTCTGATTCGGCGGCTGATGTCCTTTCCGACCTGCCAGGGGCCGAGTGCGCGGTGTACAACAGCACGACTGCGGTGCCGGAAGGCGTCGAGGAGGTCGAGGTCTGGATCCCGCCGCTGGTGACCGTGCCCGACGTGCGGGGGACGATGGCGCGGATGACCTCGTTGCGGCTCGTGCAGACCGTGACCGCGGGGGTGGAACCGTACCGTCCGCACATCCCCGAGGGTGTGACGCTGTGCAACGCGCGCGGCGTGCACGACGCGGGCACCGCGGAGTGGGCGGTCGGGGCGATGGTGGCGGTGCTGCGGGAGTTCCCCTCGTTCGTGGACGCGCAGCGCAGGGGCGAGTGGACCTACCGCCACACCGGCGTCCTCGCCGACTCGACCGTGCTCATCGTCGGCTACGGCTCCATCGGGGCGGCGCTGGAGCGGCGGCTCGCCGGCTTCGAGGTGGAGGTCGTACGCGTGGCGAGGACCGCCCGCGACGGCGTGCACGGCATGGCCGACCTGCCCGCGCTGCTGCCGGCCGCGGACGTCGTGGTGCTGCTCGTGCCCGCCACGGCCGACACGACCGGCATGGTGGACGCCTCGTTCCTGGCCCGCATGAAGGACGGCGCCGTGCTCGTCAACGCCGCCCGTGGCGGGATCGTCGACACCGACGCCCTGATCGCCGAGCTGAAGACGGGCAGGCTGCGCGCCGCTCTCGACGTGACGGCGCCGGAGCCGCTGCCGGAGGGCCATCCTCTTTGGAGCGCGCCAGGCGTGTTGATCACCCCGCACGTCGCGGGCAGCACCCCCGCGTCTGAGCGGCGCGTGCTCAGTCTCATCCGGGCCCAGCTGGAGCGCTATCTCGCAGGTGAGCCGCTGGTCAATGTCATAACCGACACGTACTGAGAGGATTCCGGAACGTGGCTGGTCCGTGACCTGCGGTGCGTACCGTTACGTTTGCAGGGAGTTCCTGACTCACTGTCAAGGCGCTCTTGGCAGCAATCGGTCCGTGTGGTTATCAGATCGGTGACGACATCGGCGTTGTCACCACCCGCGCACTCACAACCGCACACACTGGCGAAGTGTCCGCCGGGCTTCGGCGGTCGTGAGTGCAGAGCACGAGACGGGATGGGCGACGACTGTGATCCGCTGGCGTGATCCAAGGGTGCCGCTGACCGCGGCGGCGGCGGTCGGCGTGGTGGCGTTCGCCGCCGCGCTCCTCGCGGACGGTCAGGCCTTGCTCACCGGCGCGGTCGCGGGAGGGCTCGCGGCGCTCGCCGCCGCCGGCGCCCTGCTGATGGCCTCGGTGAAGCCGGCCGTGCCTCGGCCCATGGCGATGGGCGCGCGCTGGATGGGCGGCGGCGCCGTCATCTGGGCCGCCGGCGTGGCGCTGCGTCCCTTCGCCGAGAGCTTCGTGGTCAGCTTCGCCGACATGTTCGTGCTGCTCGGCGCCGGTGTCACGGCCGGTGGCGCACTGATCGCCGCCGACCGCAAGTTCCCGGCAAGAGCCGTTTTACGGCAGGTCACCGATGCCTACCTGTGCGCCGCCTCGCTCTTCCTGATCGGCTGGGTGGTGGCGCTTCGCCATGTCTACGCCAACGCCGCCGACCCCGCCGCCTTCACCTTCGTGATGTTGCCGCCGATGATCGCGCTGCTGGTCACGTTCGCCGTGATTCCGTCCGTGCTCACCAGCAAGGCCGGCTCATGGCTGCTCGGGCTGGCGGGCGTCGGCGTGCTCGCCACCATGACGGTGGCCAGCCTGGCGGTCGGCGTGGCGCGGCTCGACGGCGGCGAGGCGCCGCTGTGGAGCGTCATGCTCGCGCCGGTCGCGTTCCTGCTGCTGGCCGCCGTCCCGTGGGGGCCGCGCGGCGGGCAGGCGGGCGGCTCCGCCGTGGCCGGCGTGATCGGCGTGGTGCCGCTGGCGCTGGTCGCCGTCGCGGCCTGCACGCTGCTCGCGCACCTGGCGGGCGGGCCGAAGGGGCCGGCGATCACCGGCGTCGTGGTGGTCGCGGTCTCCGTCGTGCTGCTCCTGCTCGTACGCCTGTTCGTGGCGTCGGCGACCAACCTGCGCCTGCGCGGTCTGGTCAAGCTCGGCGAGCGGCAGCTCAGGGAGCTGGCGGAGAGCACCGGTGACGTGGTGCTGCTCTGCGACTACGAGGGCGTGGTGCGCGAGATCGGCGCCGGGGTCGAGGCCACCTACGGCTACCGCCCCGGCCAGCTGGTGGGCGGGTCGATCTTCGACTACATCCACCCGGAGGACGTGCCCGGCATCCAGGTCGCGATGCGGGCCATGCACCTCGACGAGGAGGGCGTCTCGCCGGGCGCCTGCCTGATCGCGTGCCGGGTGCGGGCCGCCGACGGCACCTGGCGCCCCACCGAGTCGGTGGCGACCCGCCACGTCCGCGGCGACGAGCTGATGCTGGTGACCACCAGAGACGTCAGCGACGAGGAGGCCCTGCGCAACCAGGTCGCCCACCTGACCTTCCACGACGGCATCACCGGGCTGCCCAACCGCGCCTACTTCGAGGAACGCACCCGTGAGGTGCTCTCGGGCCGCACGCCGGGCACCGGAGGGGCCAACGTCGCGGTGATCTTCCTCGACCTCGACGGGTTCACCTCGGTCAACGACTCCGTCGGCCACGCCAGCGGCGACTACCTCCTCGGCCAGGCCGCCAGGCGGCTGCGCGGCGCCGTGCGGGCCGACGACACGCTCGCCCGGTGGGGCGGGGACGAGTTCGCGGTGCTCGTGGAGACGGGCGGCGAGGCGCAGCTCGCGGTCGACCTCGCCGAGCGGCTCGTCCGCGCGGTCTCGCAGGAGCCGTTCCGCGTCGCCGACCGCGACGTGGCGCTGACCGCCAGCGTGGGCGTGGCCTTCACCGAGGACGACATGCCGGCGGGCGACCTCATCCGCAACGCCGACGTCGCCATGGCACGCGCCAAGGAGCTCGGCGGGAGGCGGGTCGAGGTGTTCGCCGCGCAGATGCACGCCGACGTCGTACGCCGCCTGGAGCTGGCCGCCGACCTGCAGCGGGCGCTGATCGAGCAGCAGTTCGCCATCGAATACCAGCCGGTGGTCGACCTCGCCACGTCGCGGGTGACCGCGGTCGAGGCGCTGGTGCGGTGGTGGCGCGGGTCGGTGTTCGTGCCGCCCGAGCAGTTCCTCGGGCCGGCCGAGGACACCGGCCTGATCGTGCCGCTGGGCGAGTGGATCCTGCGCGAGTCGTGCCGCGAGGTGGCCGCCTGGCGGGCCGAGTCCTGGGACATCGGCCTGTCGCTCAACCTGTCGGCCCGCCAGATCACCGCGCCCCGGTTCGTCGAGACCGTGGAGGAGGCGCTGGCCGAGAGCGGGCTGCCCGCCTCCGCGCTCACCCTTGAGGTGATCGAGGAGATGCTGGTCGAAGACGCCGAGGAGACCATCAAGCGGCTGTCCGAGCTGCGCGCGCTCGGCGTGCGCCTGGCCATCGACGACTTCGGCACCGGCTACGCGTCGCTGGCGTTCCTCCGGCAACTGCCCGTGGACATGATCAAGATCGACCCGTCGTTCGTGTCAGGGCTCGGCAAGGACGACACACTGACGCTGCTTACACGCACGATCGTGCGGCTCGGCCACGACCTCGGGCTCATCGTGGTGGCCGAGGGCATCGAGCGCCCCGAGCAGCTCGAACTGCTGAAGGAGATGGGCTGCACGCGGGGACAGGGCTTCCTGGTGGCCAGGCCCATGGCGGCCCGGGGCGTCGACTCTCTGATGCGGACGAGTCTCACCGTTTGAGACATGTGTCCACCAAGTTGACACTGGGGCGTTCGGAGCGGCTATCGTGTAAGCCATGCTTCGCAGTGAGATTCTCGTAGTACTTCGCCGGCGCGCAGGCCGATAGCGAAGCACGACGACCTGCGCGCCGCCCCAGGCCCACCGTCCGGTGGGACGGGGCCTTTTTTATGTCCTAAAGCGAGTAGCCACGCAAGGAACGAGCCGATGACCGAACGCATGACAGGTGCGCAGTCCCTGGTGAGGGCGCTGGAGCACATGGAAGTCGACACAGTGTTCGGGATCCCAGGCGGCGCCATTCTGCCGGCCTACGATCCTCTCTACGACTCGACCAAGGTCCGGCACGTCCTCGTACGTCACGAGCAGGGCGCCGGCCATGCCGCCGAGGGTTACGCGCAGGCGACGGGCCGGGTCGGGGTCTGCATGGCGACCAGCGGGCCCGGCGCCACCAACCTGGTGACGCCGATCGCCGACGCGTACATGGACTCGGTGCCGATCGTGGCGATCACCGGGCAGGTGGCGAGCGCGGCCATCGGCACCGACGCGTTCCAGGAAGCCGACATCTCCGGCATCACCATGCCGATCACGAAGCACAACTTTTTGATCATCGATCCCGCGGACATCCCGCGTACGATCATGGAGGCCTTCCACATCGCCTCGACCGGCCGTCCGGGTCCGGTGCTCGTGGACATCTCGAAGGACGCGCTGCAGGCGGAGACCACGTTCAGCTGGCCGCCGACCATGCAGCTGCCCGGCTACCGCCCCGTCACCAGACCCCACTCCAAGCAGATCCGCGAGGCCGCCAAGCTGATCGCCGAGGCCAGGCGCCCGGTCCTGTACGTCGGCGGCGGCGTGCACAAGGCGCGTGCGTCGGCCGAGCTGCTCCAGCTGGCCGAGCTGACCAACATCCCGGTCGTCACCACCCTGATGGCCAGGGGCACCTTCCCCGACAGCCACCCCCAGCACATGGGGATGCCGGGAATGCACGGCAGCGTCTCGGCCGTCGGCGCGCTCCAGCAGTCCGACCTGATCGTCGGCCTGGGCGTGCGCTTCGACGACCGGGTGACCGGCCACCTGTCGTCCTTCGCGCCGCGCGCGAAAGTCGTGCACGCCGACATCGACCCGGCGGAGATCTCGAAGAACCGCCACGCCGACGTGCCGATCGTGGGCGACTGCAAGGAGGTCATCGGCGACCTCGTCGCCACGATCGAGGCGTCGGGGGAGCGCGGCGACTACGCCGACTGGTGGACGGTGCTCCGGGGATACAAGACCACCTACCCGCTGGGCTACGACACGTTCGAGGACGGCTCGCTGGCCCCGCAGTACGTGATGGAGCGGCTGAGCGCCATCGCCGGCCCCGACACCTACTACGTGGCCGGGGTGGGGCAGCACCAGATGTGGGCCTCGCAGTTCATCGGCTACGAGAAGCCGGGCACGTTCATCAACTCCGGCGGTCTCGGCACCATGGGCTTCGCGGTGCCGGCCGCGATGGGCGCGAAGATGGGCCGCCCCGACGCCACGGTGTGGGCCATCGACGGTGACGGCTGCTTCCAGATGACCAACCAGGAGCTGGCCACCTGCGCGCTCGAGGGCGTGCCGGTCAAGATCGCGGTCATCAACAACGGTAATCTCGGCATGGTCCGCCAGTGGCAGACGCTCTTCTACGACGAGCGTTACTCCAACACCGACCTGCAGACGACGCGCCGCATCCCGGACTTCGTCAAGCTGGCCGAGGCCTATGGTTGTGTGGGCCTGCGTTGCGAGCGTCCAGAAGACGTCGACGCGACGATCGAGAAGGCCATGGAGATCAACGATGTTCCCGTCGTGGTCGACTTCGTCGTCCACCAGGACGCCATGGTCTGGCCCATGGTCGCGGCGGGCACCAGCAACGACGACATCAAGGTCGCCCGTGACATGGCGCCGAAGTGGGAGAACGAGGATGAGTAGACACACCCTCTCCGTGCTCGTCGAGAACAAGCCGGGCGTGCTCGCGCGGGTGTCGGCGCTGTTCAGCCGCCGGGGCTTCAACATCGACTCGCTGGCCGTCGGGCCGACCGAGCACGACGACATCTCGCGGATGACGATCGTGGTCAACGTCGAGGAGCTGCCTCTTGAGCAGGTCACCAAACAGCTCAACAAGCTGGTGAACGTGCTCAAGATCGTCGAGCTCGACCCGGCGCAGTCCGTGCAGCGCGAGCTGACGCTGATCAAGGTCAAGGCCGACGCCGACAGCCGCTCCCACGTGCTGGAGCTCGTCCAGCTCTTCCGGGCCCGCTGCATCGACGTGGCGTCCGACGCCGTGACCATCGAGGTCACCGGCACTCCCGACAAGCTCGAGGCGTTCGTGAAGGTCCTCGAGCCGTTCGGTATCAAAGAACTCGTACAGTCGGGCATGGTGGCCATCGGCCGCGGCGCCCGTTCCATCACCGACCGGTCCCTCAGGGCACTGGACCGTACCGCCTGAAAGGTTTTGAGCAAGTGACCGAGATCTACTACGACGACCAGGCCGACCTGTCGATCATCCAGGGGCGCCACGTGGCCGTGCTGGGGTACGGCAGCCAGGGCCACGCCCACGCGCTCTCCCTGCGTGACTCCGGCGTCGACGTGCGCGTCGGCCTGCCGGAGGGCTCCAAGAGCCGCGAGAAGGCGGAGAACGACGGCCTTCGCGTCGTCACGCCGTCCGAGGCGGTCGAAGAGGCCAACCTCACGATGATCCTGGCCCCCGACCACATCCAGCGTCAGCTGTTCGCCGACCACGTGGCTCCCAACCTCGTCGAGGGCGACGCGCTGTTCTTCGGGCACGGCCTGAACATCCGCTACGGCCTCATCGAGGCCCCCGAGGGCGTCGACGTCTGCATGGTCGCGCCCAAGGGCCCCGGCCACCTCGTGCGCCGCCAGTTCGAGGCGGGCCGCGGCGTGCCGGTCCTCGTGGCCGTCGAGAAGGACGCCTCCGGCAAGGCGCTCGACCTCGCGCTGTCGTACGCGAAGGGCATCGGCGGCACGCGCGCCGGCGCGCTGCGCACGACGTTCAAGGAGGAGACGGAGACCGACCTGTTCGGCGAGCAGGTCGTCCTGTGCGGCGGCGTGTCCGAGCTGATCAAGGCGGGCTTCGAGACGCTCATCGAGGCCGGCTACCAGCCGGAGGTCGCCTACTTCGAGTGCCTGCACGAGATGAAGCTGATCGTCGACCTCATGTACGAAGGCGGCCTGTCGAAGATGTACTGGTCGGTGTCCGACACCGCCGAGTACGGCGGCTACACCCGCGGCCCGCGCGTCATCGGTGAGGAGTCGCGCCAGGCGATGCGGGAGATCCTCGCCGAGGTCCAGGACGGCACCTTCGCCCGGCAGCTCGTCGAGGAGTTCGACGGCGGCCAGAAGGAGTTCCACCGCAAGCGCGACGAGCTGGCCGAGAACCCGATCGAGAAGACCGGCGCCAAGCTCCGCCCGATGATGAGCTGGCTGAAGGCCTGACGTTCGCCGGAGCCGGCGGGCGGGGCGATGAGACTTCCGCCCGCCGGCTATCCGATCTCCACGACCAGTTTCCCGCGTACGCCACCGGCCTCCAGGGCGCGGTGGGCCTCGACGATGCGCGACAGCGGATGGACCGCGTGGACGAAGGGTTTGATCGTTCCGTCCTCCACCAGCCGGGTCAGCTCCGCGAACAGCGCGTGGGTGGGTATGCCGCTGAAGAAGCGCACCCGCCGTCGGCCGTACACCGCCGACGCCATCATGTACGACAACGACGCCACCATGTGGTCCAGGTCGAAGGCGATCGACACCATGCGCCCTCCCGGCGCGAGCAGCCGCCGGTAGGCGTCGATGTCGGTGCCCACCGTGTCGAGCACGACGTCGAACCCGCCGAGGTCGGCGGGGCCGGTGGTGGCGTAGTCGAAGGCTTCGTGCGCGCCGAGCTCCCGGACGAACCCGAGGTTCCCGCTTCCGGCGAGCGCGGTGACGTGGGCGCCGTACGCGCGTCCGAGCTGTACGGCGACATGGCCGACGCCGCCGCTCGCGCCGCGCACCAGCAGCCGCTCGCCCGACGTGAGCCGGGCCTTGTCCCGCAGCGCGGTGATCGCCGTCGTGCCGGCACCCGGCAGGGCCGCCGCCCGTACGAGGTCCAGTCCGTCCGGGGCGAAGGCCAGGTAGCGGGGGCGTACGACCACGAACTCGGCGGCGGCGCCGAACACCCTCGGCAGCCCGCCCCAGACCCGGTCGCCCACCTTGAGCCCGGACATGGGCGAGCCCAGGGCGGCCACCTCGCCGGCGAAGTCGATCCCCGAGCGTTTGGGCCACCCGCGTCCCATGAGGTCCGTCGCGAACCGCACCCGGCCCGCGCGGCCATGGCCGTCGCCTCCGTTGACGCTGCCGGCGTGGACCCGGACCAGTACCTCGCCGGGCCCGGGGGCAGGGGTCGGCACCGTGCCCTCGTACAGCACCTCCGGAGGGCCGTACCGGTCGAAGAGGGCCGCACGCATCTCTGTCGCTGTCCGCATGCTGGTGAGGCTAGGCGGTGAACGGGGGCGCCGGTCCGTCCTGGTCTAATGTGAGAGACATGCCCGCTGCTTCCTCCCGGATGCGGCCTGCCGCGGCAGGCGCGGCCGGGCTCCGCGCCGACGCGCGACCGCGGCTCATGAGCTGGGGCCCCTGATCGTCGGAGACGGCCACAAGTGGTCGCTCATAACAGAATCTCGGGCGGTCGAACGCATGCGAGGTCAGATCGTGGCGACCGACCTGCCGGTGCGTGATGATGCGGATTTCGACCTGTGAGCAGTGCTGGGCCAGAACCCGTCTTGGTGGCCACCTGGCTCAGTTGGTGAAGTCGGCCCGATGGTCCGCGGCCCATTGGGCGTAGGTGCGCGCGGGGTGCCCGGTGACCTGTTCGATGACGTCATTGACCGGCGCGGGCTTGCCGACCGCCTGCGCCATGAGACCGAACAGCGCCGCCAGGAACTCGTGGTCCATGAACCGGCTCATTTGCTGCAGCACGGGTTCCGGGTCGACGTCCTCGACGGTGAGCGGACGCTCCAGCGTCTCACTGAGGATGCGGACCTGTTGTGCCTGGGTGACCGACTCGAGGCCGGTCAGGTCGTGGGCCTGCCCCGCGTGCCCGCCGTCGACCAGGATCCGCGCGGCCACCTCGGCCACGTCCCTTTCGTGCACCGCGCTGAAGGCGGCTTCCATGTACGGCGCGCGGATGACGTCACCGCCCTGGAGCTGCATCGCGAACGTCAACGAATTGATGGCGGGGAACAGCAGCCGCAGGAAAGTCCACTCGATCCCGGACGCCTCGATGGCCCGCTCGACGTCGCGGTGATACTGGGCGATCACGTCGGGTTGCCGCTCGGCGCCCGGGACGACCGCACCTGAGGACAGCAGCACCACCCGTTGTACCTCGGCCTGGGCCGCGGCGTCCAGCAGCGGAGCGAGGTCCAACCCGTACTGCGGAACCAGGAAGGCGGTTTCGACGCCGACCAGTGCGGTGGGCAGGGTCTCGGGCTTGGTCAGATCGCCCCGGACGACCTCGGCTTGCGCGGGGAGTCCGGCCCGCTCCGGGGTGCGGGTGAGCGCCCGCACCGGCGCGTTCGCGGCGACCAGTTCCTCCACGGTCTGACGTCCGAAGTGGGCGGTGGCGCCGATGACGAGATACATAAGGGGTTCCTTGTCGTAGGAGGGCGGTGGGTTGGCTGAGGTGTCAGCGCACCTTGCGGAAGAACTGCCGGAGGTCGCCGACGAGGAGGTCGGGTGCGTCGTGCGCGGCGAAGTGGCCGCCCCGGTCGTAGGCGTTCCAGGAAATGATGTTCTTGTGGTCGCGGTCGGCGAACGTCCGGATCGACTGGTAGTCCCAGGCGAAATTGGCCAGTCCGAGAGGCACGGTGGTCGGCTCGGGCACGGTCGTTCCCCTGCCGTTGGACTTCTGCCGGGCGGGGGTCGTCGCCGCGTCCTCGTAATAGAACCGGGCGGCGGAGGCGGCGGTGTTGGTCAGCCAGTACATCATCACGTTGGTGAGCACGAAGTCCGGGTCGAGCGAAGCACCGAGGAGCTGGGCGTGCCAGCCCAGGAGGCCGGTCGGGGAGTCGGCCAGGGCGTGCGCCAGACTCTGCGGCTCGGTGGAGTGGAGCTTGTCGTAGGCGCCCCGGTTCTGGGTGAACCACTCGGCGAACGCGAGCTTGCCGCGCTCCTCCTCGCTGAGTTCGTCCAGCTCGGCGGGGTCGCCTGAGGGGAATGAGAAGACCTGCGTCACATGCACACCGCAGACGTGCTCGGGGTCGGCTCGGCCCACCTCCGGCGAAATCAGCGATCCACCGTCGTTGCCGGCCGCGCCGTAGCGGTCGTATCCGAGCCGGCGCATCAGCTCGGCCCAGCCCCGGGCCACCCGGTACCGGTCCCAGCCGCGTTCCAGGGTCGGTCCGGAGAAGGCGAAGCCCGGCACCGACGGAATGACCAGGTGGAACGCGTCCGCCGGGTCGCCGCCATGGGCCCTCGGGTCGGTGAGCGGGCCGATCACGTCCAGCCATTCGACCGCCGAGGTAGGCCAGCCGTGGGTAAGGATAAGCGGTGTCGCGTCCGGCTCCGGTGACCGCACGTGCAGGAAGTGAATGTTCTGGCCGTCGATCTCTGTGGTGAACTGCGGGTACGCGTTCAGCTTGGCCTCCCAGACACGCCAGTCGTACCCCGTGCGCCACCGCTCGACCAGCTGCTTGACGTAGCCCACCGGGACGCCGTATTCCCAGCCGGCCGGCACCGGGCCGGCCGGTGCCGGCTCGCCGGCGGGCAGTTCCTCGGCCCACCGGGTCCGGGCCAGCCGCTGCTGGAGATCGTCGAGGTCGGCTTGAGGGATCTCGATCCGGAACGGGGTGATCGTGCTGTCGTTCGTCATGGCTCTAACCTAGGAGCCGAATAGGCAAGGTTCGTTCCTAATAGAAGTGCAGGCTCGAAGAATGTTGGAAACCTCGGCGCGGCTGCTGCGCCTGCTCTCGCTCCTGCAGACACCCCGCGACTGGACCGGCGCCGAACTGGCCGAGCGGCTGTCGGTCAGCACCCGGACCGTCCGCAACGACGTTGAACGCCTGCGAAACCTCGGCTACCCGGTGGACGGCACGCGAGGCGCCGTCGGCGGCTACCGGCTCGGTGCCGGGGCCACGCTGCCGCCCCTGTTGCTCGATGACGAGGAGGCGGTCGCGGTGGCGATCGGGCTCCGCACGGCGGCCGGAGGCACGATCACCGGAGTCGAGGAGACCTCTCTGCGCGCGCTGGCGAAACTGGAGCAGGTGCTGCCGGCCCGCCTCCGCCGCCGCGTCAACGCCCTCCAGCGGTACGCCGTCTCGGTACCCCGGGACGACCAGGGCCCGCGGGTGGACGCGGACACGCTGAGCGTCCTCGCCGCCGCCTGCCGCGACCACGAGCGCCTGCGATTCGACTACCGAAGCCATGATGACTCCGCGAGTCGGCGCGAGGTGGAACCGTACAGGCTCGTCAACTGGGGACGGCGGTGGTACCTCGTCGCGTTCGACGTCGAGAGGGCCGATTGGCGTACGTTCCGGGTCGATCGGCTCCATCCGCGCACCCCGACGGGTCCCCGGTTCGCCCCAAGCGAACTGCCCGAGGAAGCCGTCGACCAGGTACGCCGGGGCGTGTCGTCGGCCGCCTGGCGACACCGGGCCCGGGTCGTGGTGCACGTACCGGCCGAACGGCTCGCCGAACGGATCAACGCCGCCATCGGGGCGATAACGCCGGTCGACGACACCCGTTGTCTGCTGGACACCGGCGCGGACAGCATCGAGGTGCTCGCCGTTCACCTCGGCCTACTCGGCGTCGACTTCACCGTGACGGAACCCGCGGAACTCGTCGAATTCGTGCGTGAACTCGCCGGCCGCTATCACCGCGCCACGACCTCGGGCGACCTGGACGAGTGACGCGCCGGGTGAGGCGGCAGACGAACGGGATGTTTCGGTTCGGCACCAGCGAGGCGTCGACCGGGCCCGGCCCTGCTTCATCTCGGGGCCGTGTGTCTTCACGCGCCGAGCGCACGCTCGCCTTGTCCTCCTCCGCGGAGATGCCGAAGGCCGTCATGGAGGTATTCCGGCCTCCGCGGGCACCGCCTCGAACGTCAACGGTCGCGTCAGCAGGTCCCCGAGCAGGCGGGTCTGGGCAGAGGGAGAGGTGCGTTCGGGGCCGGTCAGCGCGTAAGCGCAGCCGTCATGCCCCGTCGACAACAACGCGACGCCGTCACCGCGACCGGCCGGTCCGTCCTGGTCTAATGTGAGAGACATGCCCGCTGCTTCCTCCCGGATGCGGCCTGCCGCGGCAGGCGCGGCCGGGCTCCGCGCCGACGCGCTGCACAACCGCAACCGCATCCTCGAAGCCGCGCGTGAGGCGTTCGGCGCACGCGGCCTCGACGTGCCGATGGCCGCGATCGCCCGCCGTGCCGGCGTCGGCGTGGCGACCCTCTACCGGCGGTTCCCCACGCGCGAGTCGCTGGTCGAGGAGGTGTTCGCCGACGAGCTGAACGTGTGCAGCTCGGCCATCGACGACGCGCTGGCCGACGCCGACCCGTGGCGGGGGTTCTGCACGGTCATCGAGCAGGTGACCACGATGCAGGTGGTCGAGCGCGGCTTCAGCGCGGCGCTCCTGACGCGGTTCACCGCCGAAGGCACCGTGGAAGGTACGGAGGAAGGCACCGTGGAAGGCGCCGAGGACGTGCGGGCGCGCTCCGAACAGCGGCTCGCCGAGCTGGTACGCAGGGCGAAGGCGGCCGGGCGGCTGCGTGCCGACTTCGACAGGTCGGATCTGACCTTGTTGCTCATGGCCAACGGCGGCCTGGCCGCCGGCTCCACTGAGGTGAGGTTGGCCGCGTCCCGGCGGCATGTCGCGTACCTGCTGGAGGCCTTCCGCGCCGACCGCACCGCCCCCGCCGGCCCGCTGCCGCCACCCGCCCCGCTCGGCCCGTACCCGATGTGGTGAGCCGCGCGGGGCGGCGGTCTCCTGCGCTGAGCCATCGGCCGGCTGAACAAGACGCGCGCGTGCATTGTTCGCGGGAGGAGCGGATGCTACCGTCCTTTCATATGTAAGAAAACTCTTACACATGACAGGAGATCCATGAAGGCCATCCGCTACCGTGCCTACGGCCCGCCCGACGTGCTTGAGCTGCAGGAGGTCGGCAAGCCGGAGGCGGGCGACGACGAGGTGCTCATCCGGGTGCGCGCGGCCTCGGTCAACCCGGGCGACTGGCACCTCATGCGCGGCTCGCCGTACATCTTCCGCGCCGTGGCCGGGCTGACCCGGCCCAAGGCGCACGTGCTCGGCTTCGACCTGGCCGGGCAGGTCGAAGCGGTGGGCAAGGACGTCACCAAGTTCCAGCCCGGCGACGAGGTCTACGGCGTGTGCAAGGGGGCGTTCGCCGAATACGTCACCGTGCCCGAGGGCGGGCCGGTGGCGCGCAAGCCGGCCGCGCTGACGTACGAGGAGGCGGCGGCGGTGCCCACGGCCGGGCTCACCGCCTTGCAGGGCGTCCGCGACAAGGCTCAGGTCGGTGGGCGCAAGGTGCTGGTGAACGGCGCCTCCGGCGGGGTGGGGACGTTCGCCGTGCAGCTGGCCAAGGTTCTCGGGGCCGAGGTGACGGCCGTGTGCAGCGGGCGGAACGCGGATCTGGTCCGGTCGATCGGCGCCGACCACGTCATCGACTACACCAAAGAGGATTTCACCCGAAGCACGCAGAAATATGACCTCATTCTCGACAACATTGCCAATCGCTCGTTAGCCGCCTGCAGGCGCGTGCTTGCCCCGCGCGGCACCTTCGTGCACAACAGCGGCTCCGGCGGCCCCTGGGTCGGGGTCGTGGGGCGGATCGTCCTGCTGCTCGTGTCGTCCCTGTTCGTACGCCAGAAGCTCGTCTCGCTCATGACCAAGGAGAACGCCGACGACCTGGCCGCCCTCGGCCGGATGCTCGAATCCCGGGACATCACCCCCGTCATCGACCGGACCTATCGGCTCAGCGACGTCCCCGACGCCGTCGGTTATCTCGAACGGGGGCACGCCAGGGGAAAGGTCGTCATCACGCTCTGACGCGGCCAACGCGGCGCCATCCTTGTGTGATAGTAATACCGGTATAGTTATCGACGAGGAGGCGCCGTGATCGAGCTCAAGTCAGCCGGTGAGATAGCCGCGATGCGGGAGGCGGGCAAGGTGGTGGCCGCCGTGCACGCGGCGGTGCGGGAGCGGGCAGGCATCGGGGTGACGCTGAAGCAGCTCGACGAGGTGGCGAGGACCGTCATCGAGGAGGCCCGCGCGGGGGCGTCGTTCCTCGGTTATCACCCGTCGTTCGGCGCGATGCCCTATCCCGGAGTGATCTGCACCTCCGTCAACGGGGTGATGCTGCACGGCCTCCCGACACCGTACCGGCTGCGTGACGGCGACCTGATCAGCATCGACTGCGGGGCGTACGTCGACGGCTGGCACGCAGACGGCACCGTCAGCTTCACCGTGGGCCACCCCCGCGACGAGGACCTCAAGATGATCAAAGTCGCCGAGGAGACGCTGGCCGCGGGTATCGAGGCGGCTCTGCCCGGCGGCAGGATGGGCGACATCGGGCACGCCATGTCCGCGGTCGGCCGCGGCGCGGGCTACGGCATGCAGAACGACTTCGGCGGCCACGGCATCGGCCGGGCCATGCACGAGTCGCCGTTCGTGCCCAACGAGGCGCGCGGTGGCCGCGGCCTGCGGCTGCGTACCGGCCTGGTCATCGCGATCGAGCCGAGCCTGATGGCCGGGGGCGGCGACGCCTACTACATGGCCGACGACGGGTGGTCGGTGTGCTCGGGCGACGACAGCCGGAGCGTGCACGTCGAGCACACGGTCGCCATCACCGACGACGGCCCGGTCGTCCTCACCGTCCCGTAGGCTCCCACATCCCGAACAGGAACCTCGTCACCCGGGTCCTGCGTACCAGGACGTCGTAGACGGCCACCGTCAGCCCCAGTGACAAGGCCACGATCACCACATATTCGACCAGGATTGCCGCCTGCCAGCCGGCCACGTGGAAGGCCACGGCCACGACGATCGGCTGGTGCAGGATGTAGAGCGGCAGCACGGCGGGCGCCAGGTAGGCCGACAGCCGGTTCACCCCCACCAGCATCGGCACGGCTCCCGCGACAGCCGCGATCCACCGGGTCCGCCGCATCGCCGCGCGGAAGCGGGGATCGGTCACGAGCAGGAAGCCGTACAGGAAGAACGCCAGGTACGCCCAGCGGTCCCAGCCGCCGAAGGCCTCTTCGAGGCGGGCGAGCGCGCAGATCGCCGCGATCGGCAGGCCGAGCAGCAGGATCGCGCCACGCGGCTGCGAGAGCGCGACGAGCCGTTCGCGCCGGCGCAGCGCCCGGCCGCGCGGCACCCACCGCGCCAGCGGCGCGAGCACGAGCGAGAACGTCAGCAGCAGCACCACGAACCACAGGTGCCCGGTCTCGAAGTACGTCCCCTCCACGACGAACGGGAAGTCGCCCGGATCCGGCCGCACGGAGAAGAACTTCGGCAGGAACTCCAGATAGGACTCGTGGTAGCCGGGATCGGCCCGCAGCCGCAGCCACTGAGGCACCGGCGCATCGTGACCAGGGCGAACAGCAGCGGCACGCCCAGCCGGGCTAAGCGCTCCACGGCGAACCCGCCGGGCCCCGGCGGCGCGGGGAGTGCCAGGCTCCCAGCCCGGCGATCAGGAAGAGCAGCGGCATCGCCCAGATCACGCAGAGCGCCGCGATGACGAACGTGATGTCGGTCGTCTCCGCGTTCTTGACGTAGAAGTCGTCGCGCGAGTCGAACACCAGCGACGCGTGGAAGAACACCAGCCCGACCACCACGAGGGCGCGCACGGCGTCGAGTTCGGTACGCCGGCCGGTATCGGCCCCTGTGGTCATGACTGCCTCCCGTGACACGCACCAGTCTGGGCGGCGTGGGCCGGCGCGCCATGGTCGCGAATCGGTCAAGAGTTGATCTTCGGCTCCTCGCGGGAGCGCATCTGATCGTCAAGCTGGATGATCTCCGGCCTGGCTTCGCCAGGCGCCGGTTTCGACCCGGTCAAGAGCGCAGATGCCGGAGTTTGTCGAAGAGAACGGCCGGGCAGATCTTCCCCCGGTAGCTACAGAGAGTAGTCAATCGGTATCAGAGGGGATAAGACATGTACAGATCAGGGCTCATCCTGGCCGGGCTCGTCGGAGGGCTGCTCCTGTCCGGCGGCTCCGCGCTCGCGGCGACGACCCAGGTTCAGATGCCCATGAACGAGGGGGACGGCGACAACAACTCGCGCGTCTTCTTCTTCTGCGGTGACGACAACACGATCGCCCGCGAGTCCTCCGCCAACCAGACCGGTCTCCTCGTCCTCAACACCGGCGACATCCTCAGCGGGATCCTCGGCCGGGGCAGCGGCGACGACATCGCTTGCTCGGCCACGACCAGCTGACGTCGGTCCTGAGCGGCTAAGAGCCAAGGGGCCTGCCCGCGGGGTGGGCCCCTTCACCGTGCCGGGGGTCGTACGCGAAGGCCGCGGCGAAGGAGCCGGCTGCGATCCGGTCGAGCTGCTCGCCCGTCATCCCCAGCTCCCGCCGCAACGCTTCGTAGTTGTCCTCGACGTAGCCGCCGAAGTAGGCCGGATCGTCGGAGTTGACCGTCACGACCAGCCCTTCGTCCAGCATCGCGGGCAGGATGTGGTCGCGCAGTGACGGCACCACCCCCAGCCGCACGTTCGACAGCGGGCACACCGTCAGCGGGATGCGCTCCTCCCGCAGCCTGGCCACGAGCTGCGGGTCCTCCATCGCCCTGATGCCGTGGTCGACCCGCTCCACGCCCAGCACGTCGAGCGCCTCCCACACGTAGTCGGGGCCGCCCTCCTCGCCCGCGTGCGCCACCCGGTGCAGACCCTCGGCGGCGGCGATGTCGAAGACCCGCCGGAACAATGACGGCGGATATCCCACCTCCGCGGAGTCCAGGCCCACGCCGATGAACTGCTCACGGAACGGCAGCGCCGCCCGCAGCGTGCGCTCGGCCTCCTCCGCGCCCCGGTCACGCAGGAAACACAGGATGAGCGCGGCCGGCACCTCGCCGTCACGCAGCGCCGCCGACAACCCGCCGAACACCGCCTCCAGCGGCACGCCACGGCTCGTGTGCGCCTGCGGGTCGAAGAAGATCTCCGCGTGCCGCACCCCCTGCGCGGCGGCCCGCCGCAGGTAGGCGGCGGCCAGGTCGTAGAAGTCCTCCTCGGTACGCAGGACCGCCAGGTTGTCGTAGTAGACGTCAAGGAACGAGCGTAGGTCGGCGAAGTCGTTGCGGGCGCGGACGGCCTCCACGTCGAACACGTCGAAGGCCGGCCGCTCGATCCGGTTACGCCTGGCCAGCTCGACGACGAGCTCGGGCTCAAGGGTGCCTTCGATGTGCAGGTGGAGTTCCGCCTTGGGACGCATGGCACCGAGTAAACCGGACCACCCGGCCCGGCAGATATCGTGCGAACCTCTGAACTGTCACGGGCATTTCCGTGCGGAAACCCCTCTCTGGGCGAGCCGCTGCGCTCCCGTCCGTGGTACGGACCCCGGCCGTCCCGTCCATCCGCGCGGCCTGGCATACCATCGGATTTCATGAGGCTGGCGGATCTGCTCGCACGCGACGACCTGCGGCTGACGCTGGTGGCAGGCGAGGAGGCACTCGATCGCGAGATCCGCCGCGCCTACCCGACCGACCTGCCCGATCCCCGCCGCTACCTGCAGTCCGGCGACCTCGTGCTGACCAGCGGGGTGTGGTATTCCGAGCCGTCCGACTGCGAGCGCTTCGCCGAGGCGCTGTGGGCGAGCGACGCGGCCGGCCTGGTCGTGGGCCTCATCGTGCTCGGCGAGCTGCCGCGGGAACTGGTCAAGGCGTGCGAGCTGCGCCGGCTGCCGCTGCTGCTGGCGGCTCCCGACCAGTCGTTCGGCGCGGTCACCGAGGTGGTGACGGTCGAGGGGTTCGCCGCCGAGCAGCGCAGGGCCGAGCGGGTCAGGGCGCAGACGCTGCTCGACGTCCTCGGCCAGATCCCGCCCGGCGAGGTCTCGGCGCATCTGCGGCTGCTCGGCGCCGACCCTGGCCTGCCGACGGCGGCCATGGTGGTCACCCGGACCGGCGGTCCCGAGCACGACCTGCCGGAGTTGCTGCACGAGGGGCTGGCGAGGAGAGGACGGCACCTGATCGTCGGCGGCACGCCGCGCGAGGCGATCGTGCTGGTCAACGGCCGGGCCTCGCGCAGGAGCCTGGCCGACGAGCTGCGCGACCTGGTCGCCGGCCCCGGGAGCGGCCCTCGGATAAGCCCCGGGACAAGCCCCGGAATAAGGATCGCGGCCGGGATCAGCGAGATGGTGCCCAGCGTGTCGCGGCTCGGCGAGGCGCTGGAGACGGCCAGGCGCGGCATGGAGTCCGCCAGGGGCGGCCCCGGCCCCGTGTCGATCATGTCGGTGGCCGACATCGACAGCTTCGAACTGCTGCTGGCCTCACTGCCGGTCGGAGTCCGTCGGTCCTTCCGCGACCGCCTGCTCGCGCCCGTCGAGGACTACGACGCGCGGCACGGCTCCGAGCTGTTGCGCACGCTCGACCTGTTTCTGGAGACCTGCGGGTCGTGGCAGCGCACGGCCGACGAGCTGTACGTGCACGTCAACACGCTGCGTTACCGGATGCAGCGGATCGAGGAGCTGACCGGGCGGCGCATGTCGTCGATGCGCGACCGTACGGACCTCTATCTCGCGCTGCGGTCAGGGCAGCGCGCCCGCGACGACGGCGCCTCGTGACACGACGGCCACGATGTTGCCGGTGGCCAGGTCGTCGATGCGTTCCCACGGCCGGCCGCGCAGCACGATGAGGTCGGCGCCCAGCCCGGGTGCGATCCGGCCGACGGGCATGCCGATCGAGTCGGCGGCGTCGGAGGTGGCCGCGCGCAGCGCCGACGCCGCGTCCATGCCGAGGATCCTCGCCATGTGGCGGACCTCAGCGAGCTGGTCGCCGAACTGCACGTGGTGGCCGTTGGCGTCGGTGCCCAGCACGAACCGTACGCCGAGCGCGGCCGCCTGGGCGAGCAGCACGTCGCGGGCGGCGACCAGTTCGGCGGCCTTGGCCCTGGCCTCCGGGGTGACCGGGACCCGGCCTTCGGCGATGGCCTCGTTGATGAGCAGTGTCGGCGCCACGGGGGTGCGGCGGGCGGCCAGGACCTCGGCCAGGTCGGTGCTCAGGAGGGTGCCGTGCTCGATCGAGTCGACGCCCTCCTCGACGGCGACCCGGATGCCCTCCTCTGAGTGGGCGTGGGAGGCGACCGGCATGCCGAGCGCGTGGGCCTCGTCGACGACGGCTCCGATCTCGTCGCGGGTGTAGTTGCGCCAGGCGTTCCTGTCGCCGATCGACAACACGCCGCCGCTGGTGGTGAGCTTGATGCCGTCCATGCCGGCCCTGGCCCAGGTGCGTACGAGCTTGCGGCATTCGTCGGGCCCGTCGGCCGTGGGCTTGCGCAGCGGCGAGGCCGGCGGCACGAAGAGATCGTTGTGCCCCGCGGTCATCCCCACGACGCCGTGCACCTGGACGCGCGGTCCC
This sequence comes from Nonomuraea sp. K271, assembly GCF_009908215.1. Lineage (NCBI taxonomy): Bacteria > Bacillati > Actinomycetota > Actinomycetes > Streptosporangiales > Streptosporangiaceae > Nonomuraea > Nonomuraea sp. K271. The sequence continues at coordinate 33,915 of NZ_JAAAHR010000067.1, forward strand.
TGCAGCACCCCGGCGTCGAAGGCCCGGCGCAGCGCGACCTGGGCCTCGTCGCCGGCGAGGTCGCGCAGCGTCGTGACGCCGTGCCGCATGGCCCGCTGGGCGTGGGCCACGCCGTGCAGCACCTGTTCGTCGCGCGTGGTGACCAGCGGCCAGGTGGCGAAGTCGGGCGGGTCGCCGGGGCCGGCGTGGCCGATCAGGTGCACGTGCGTGTCCACCAGGCCGGGGATGACGCACAGGTCGTCGTGGCGCGGCGCGGCCGGGCTCACGTCGATGATCCGGTCGGGCTCCCAGCTCAGGTCGACAGGGCCGCGAAGTTCGGTACCGTCCCAAAGGGGGATTCCGTCAAGTCTCATTTCACGCCCGACGCTACCGGAGCCCCTGGCTTGCTGGAGGGATCTACGGTCCTGGCCCCGCACTCTCGTAGGGACCTACAGGGGCCGCCAGCGGTTTTCCCGCGATGCCGGGCAATGGCCGTCCACCGACCGAGAAGTCCTAAAATACCGTCACTTGATGGTAATAATCGGTAGATAACGTCCTGACCTGCACCTTCACGGCCGCTCAAGGAGAATCATGGCTACCTTCGACCGTCGCGCGTTCCTGCGGACGACAGGGCTGGCCGGTCTGGCGCTCGGTCTGGCCGCCTGCGGCGACAGCGGCTCGCCCGCCGGCTCCTCCTCCGGCGGCGGGCTGGGCTCGGTCAAGCTCCAGCTCTCCTGGAAGAAGAACGTCGAGTTCGCCGGCGAATACTTCGCCGACAGCAAGGGCTACTACAAGGCGGCCGGGTTCTCCCAGGTTGAGCTGCTGTCGGGCGGCGGTTCCGGCACCTCGGTCGAGTCGGGACTGGCCACCGGGCGCTGCTGGGCGGGCCTGTCCGCGCCCACCATCACCGCCCCCGCCGTGCTGCAGGGCGCTCCACTGAAGATCGTCGGCGCGACCTTCCAGAAGAACCCGTTCGCCGTCATCTCCCTGAGCGAGAACCCGATCGAGAGCGCCAAGGACCTGCCCGGCAAGAAGATCGGCGTCCAGGACTCCAACGAGCTGGTCTGGAACGCACTGCTCAAGGCCAACGGCATCGACGAGGGCAGCGTGACGCGGGTGCCGTTCCAGTCCGACCCCTCGATGCTGACCTCCGGGCAGCTCGACGGCTACGTCGGCTTCGTCACCAGCGGCCCCGTACGCCTGAGGATGGAGGGCCACGACGCCACGCACCTGCTGCTCGCCGACGCCGGCCTGCCGCTGGTCGCCGAGACGTTCACGGTCACCCAGGAGACGATCGACAACGAGCGCGACAAGCTCAAGGCGTTCCTGACGGCCGAGATCAAGGGGTGGAAGGACGCCGTCGCCGACCCGGCCAGGTCGGCCGAGCTGGCCGCCACCGTCTACGGCAAGGACCAGAACCTCGACGTCAAGGAGCAGACCGAGGAGGCCAAGATGCAGAACGAGCTCGTCGTCACCCCCGACGTCAAGGCCAACGGGCTGTTCACGATGACGCCGGAGCTGATCGAGCAGAACATCGCCTCGCTGGCCAAGGCCGGCCTGACCATCAAGGCCGAGCAGTTGTTCGACCTGAGCGTGCTCGACGAGATCTACAAGGCTGACCCGAGCCTGAAGAAGCCGGCATGAGCGAGCCCGTCGAGGGACACGGCACCGGCATCAGCGTCACCGGGCTGAGCAAGACGTTCGGCAAGGGCGTGACCGCCGTCGACGGCGTGGACCTGCGCACGCCGAAGGGCTCGTTCCTGTCGCTGCTCGGCCCGTCCGGCTGCGGCAAGTCGACGGTGCTGCGCATCCTCGCCGGCCTGGAGCAGCCCACCAGCGGCGAGATCCGGGTGAACGGCGAGACGCCCGCGGAACTGCGCAGGAGCCACCACCTCGGCATCGCCTTCCAGGACGCGGCCCTGCTGGCCTGGCGCAGTGTCGCGGCCAACATCCGGCTGCCGCTGGAGGTCGCCGGGATCAGGCCCGAGCCCGGTGTCATCGACGACCTGATCAAGCTGGTCGGCCTCGAAGGGTTCGAGAAGGCCAGGCCCGCCGAGTTGTCGGGCGGCATGCGCCAGCGCGTCTCCATCGCCCGCGCGCTCGTCGTCAAACCCAGCGTGCTGCTGCTCGACGAGCCGTTCGGCGCCCTGGACGACATGACCAGGCAGCGGCTCAACCTGGAACTGCTGCGCATCTGGACGGAGAAGCCCGCCACCACGCTGATGGTCACCCACGGCATCGGCGAGGCGATCTTCCTGTCGGACGTGGTCGCCGTCATGAGCCCGCGTCCCGGCCGCATCGTCGAGCTGGTGGAGATCGGCCTGCCGCGCCCGCGCACGCCAGGCATGATGCGTACGCCGGAGTTCCACGCCCTCCACGACCACCTCAGCGACCTGCTGTTCGGGCACGCCTCATGAGAAGGGCGCAGGGGCTGGCCGGTGTGCTCGCCCTCGTCGTGTTGTGGTGGCTGCTGGCCGTGACGGTGTTCGCCGGTGGCGGCGCGGTGCCCACGCCGTGGGCCGTGCTGGCCTCGATGGGCGACGACGGCTGGGCCTTCTACGGCCCCAACCTCACCGCCACCGTGTCCGCCGCCGCGCAGGGCTTCCTGTGGGGCAACGGGCCGGCCATCGGCGTGGCGCTGCTGGTGCTGCTCGTGCCCCGGCTCGAAGCCGTCGCCACCCAGCTCGCCGTGATCAGCTACTGCGTTCCGCTGCTCGCGATCGGCCCCATCGTGCTGGTCGTCTTCGGCGGCGAGGCCACCGTGGTGTTCCTCGCCGCCATCTCCGTCTTCTTCACCACGCTCATCGGCGCCCTGCTCGGGCTGCGCTCCGCCGACCGGGCCGGCCTCGACCTCGTCACCGTCTACGGCGGTGGCCGCCTGGCCAGGCTGCGGTACGTGCAGATCATCTCGGCCCTGCCCAGCACGTTCGCCGGGCTGAAGATCTCCGCGCCCTCCGCGCTGCTCGGGGCGATCATCGGCGAATACCTCGGCAGCAACGACCAGGGGCTCGGCGTCTCCCTGATGATCTCCCAGCAGCAGTTCCAGGTGCCGCGCACCTGGGGGCTGGCGCTCGTCGCCGGGCTGGTCGCAGGTCTCGGATACGCCGCCGTCGCGCTCGTCGCCCGCGTGGTCACCCCCTGGTCGAGAGGCGAGGCGCAGTGATCGGCCGTACCATCCTGCGGGTCGTCGGGCCCCTCGCGCCCTGTGTGGTCATCGTCGTGGCCGCGTGGTGGCTGGCGCTGGAGGCGTTCGGCATCAGCCCGCTCGTGGGCAAGCGCCCGCCCCAGGTGTGGGAATACCTGACCGCGTCGCAGGCGCACCGCGAGGCCGTGTTCGGCGCGCTGGGCATCACCGTCAGGGACGCCGCCATCGGGTTCGCCTCGGGAATGGTCGCCGCGATGACCGTCGCGGTGACGTTCGTGTTGTTCAGGACCGTCGAGCAGACGTTCATGCCGGTCGCGATGTTGCTGCGCTCGGTGCCGCTCGTGGTGATGACGCCGCTGATCACGCTGATCTTCGGCAGGGACCTGCCGGGCGTCGCCGTCATCGGCGGCATCGTGGTGTTCTTCCCGGCGCTGGTGAACATCGTCTTCGGGCTGAGATCGGCCTCGCCGCAGGCCACCGACCTGGTCCTGGCCTACGGCGGCACCCGCATGACCGTCCTGCGCAAGGTGGCCGTGCCGACCGCGATGCCCTCGGTCTTCGCCGCGGCAAGGATCTCGGTGCCGGCCTCGATCATCGGCGCGCTCATCGCCGAATGGCTGGCCACCGGCGAGGGGATCGGCGCGGAGATCCTGCGGGCGATCGGCGGGTTTCGCTACGACGAGGTGTGGGCGGACATCGTGGTGGTCACGGCCGTGTCCATCCTCGCGTACGCGGTCGTCGGCGTCGTCGAGTCGCTGGTGCTGGCCCGCTTCTCCGACCGGCCCGGCACCCAAGGGTGACACGGGCCCGGCCGCGGTCATTTGTGCGGGGGAGAGACGCGGCCGGGCCCGCCCGGAGGGGAGCGTGTGGGCGTGCGATGGTAACCGGCGGGTGAGGCCGGTGAAGCCCGACGCTCCCGTGGCTTCAGCGGGTGGCGAAGATCTGGGTCCAGGCCTGTCCCTTGGTGCTGTATCCGACGCCGATGTGGGTGAACGAGCAGTTGAGGATGTTCTTGCGGTGGCCTGGGCTCTTCAGCCAGTCCTTGAGCACGGTGGCGGCGGCCGGGTAGCCCATGGCGACGTTCTCGGCGATCAGGCTGTAGGGAAAGTTGACGGCCTTGATGCGCTCGCCGAACGTGCGCCCGCCTGAGGTGTGCTTGAGCCGCCCCTTGGCCCCCATGTCCGCCGAGTGGCGTTCGGCGGCCAGGTGCAGCCTGGGGTCGTGGGTGAGGGGCCTGCAGTCACCGCCGGCCCGCGCCTTGTTGGTCAGCTTGACCAGGGCCTCCTCGCCCGCCGATGCGAACTTGCCGCACGCCAGCCGGGCCGTGCCCGACTTGGCGGTGTGGCCCTTGGCGTCGAGCGCGACCACGTAGTAGGTGCGCGGGGTGGTGGTGCAGCGCACTCTCGCGGTGATCGAGCCGGTTTCGATGGTCTTGGAGCCGCTCTTGAGCACCCGGTCGGGGCCGGAGGCGGCCATCGCGACGCGTACCCGGAGCAGGGCCTTGCCGGAGCAGCCCGACCTGGTGGCCGTGCCGCGGACGAAGCCGTTGGAGATCGTCGGCTTGGCCGCGGTCACCCGGCAGGCCTGCGCGCCGGTGGCCGCCTGCGCGGCCGGTGCGGGGAAGGTCAGCGCCGCCAGACTCCCTAGGCAGGCCCATGCCTTGAGCTGTCCGCGCATTCTCTCCTCCGGGTCGGCCGTGTGCACACAAGGTCGAACCGCATTCTGGCGCTCAAAGGTCGGCTTTGTCCTGAAAAGACCGCTCCAAGTGGCTAAATCGTGATCCAGTGCGCGTAGCCGGGTAAACCGCGGCGGCCCCCTGCGCGTCAGGGAGCCGCCTTCGTCATACGGTGATCAGCACTGCGCGGGCTTCAACCACGAGCACTCCAGGTCGCCCGCCGGTCCCGGGTCCGACGCGCGCAGCTCGACCGGCTCGCCGCTCGCCGAGGCGCGCGAGAACTGAGCGAGCCGTACGGCGATCTTGTCCTCGATGTCCTTCGGCGAGCCCGACAGGTACTGGTTGAGCATGATCGAGAAGATCAGCGGCTCGCCGTCGGCACTGGTGACGTAGCCGGACAACGCCGTCACCCCGGTCAGCGAGCCCGTCTTGGCGTGCACGTTGCCCGCGGCGGGGGTGCCGGCCATCCGGCTGCGCAGGGTGCCGCCGACGAAACGCTCGGACTCGCCCGCGATGGGCAGCGACTTGTACCAGGTGTCGAACCACGGCTTGCCGCGTACGGCAGACAGGAACTGCACGATCGAGCCGGGCGAGAAGCCGTCGCGGCGCGACAACCCCGAGCCGTCCCGCATGTTGATCACCTGTGCGCCGTTGGTCGTGGCGAAGTCGGTGGTGACCTTGAGCCCGGCCGCCCACGTGCCCTGGTCCGCGGCCTTGCGGCCCATGGCCTTGGTGAGGATCTCGGCGTGGATGTTGTTGCTCAGCTTCATGAAAGGCACCAGCAGCTCGCCCAGCGTCATCGACTCGTGCGCGGCCAGCTCCTTGGCGCCCTTGGGGGCCGCGCCGGTCGTCGTACGGCCGAGCACCTTGACCCCGTGCCTCGCCAGCGACTCCCGGAACAACGACGAGGCGTAGGCGGTGGGGTCGTCGACGGCCACCCACTCCTGGTACGGGTCCGCGACCGTACCGGTGATCACGACGGTGCGGGTGCCGTGCTGCCGCTCGATGAGCACGTCGGTCTCGGAACCGGCCGTCGCCCTGTTGACGATCTTCAGGTAGCCGGTGTCCGGTGTCGTGGTCACCTTCACCTTGCCGTTCTCCGCGGCCACCGCGACGATCACCGAGCCGGCGTCGTAGTCCTTGTCGGGGGAGGCGGTCAGGGCCGAGATCGGGGCCGCGTAGTAGGCGGTTTCGTCGTCCCACGCCCAGTCGTTGCCGAGCCGCTGAGCGTCGAACCAGCTGTCGTCGGCCACGAGCTTGCCGGTGACGACCTTGACGCCGGCGCGGGCCACCTTGGCGGCCAGCGCGTCGTAGTCCTCGGCCAGCATGGTCGGGTCGCCGGTGCCGCGCAGCACGAGGTCGCCGGTCAGCACCTTGCCCGCCTTGCGGCCGGTGCTCAGCACGCTGGTGGTGAAGCGGTAGTCGAGCCCGAGCGTCTCGGCCGCCGCGGCCGAGGTGAACAGCTTGGTGTTGGACGCCGGGATCAGCAGCTTGCCGGCGTCGGTGGCGTACAGTTCCTCGCCGCTCTCGGCGCTCTTGACGACGACGCCCGCCCTGGCGATCGTGAGCCGTGAGTCGCTGAGGATCTGGTTGAGGTCCTGGGTCAGGTCGGCCACGCCTGCCGAGGGGTCGAGCGCGACCGCCGGGGTGGAGGGGCTGGACGCCCACGCGAGGGCCGCGACGAGCGTGCCCGCGACGAGGGATGCTGAGGTGCGCCGCATGGGGTCTCCAAATGACTGGGGGATCGCCTGCAGCATGGAGCAGCACCGTCAGCCTGTAATCCGCAAATCTCCGTATTTATCGGAGGCCGTATTTATCGGGAGGATGGAAAAGTCAGACGGACGGCTGGCTGGACGTGAGCAGGAAACCGCAGTCGCCGAAGGCGATCTCGTCGCCCGACCTGACCCGCGCGGGGCCGACCAGCCGCCACCCGTTGAGCCGGGTGCCGTTGAGCGAGCCGAGGTCGACCAGCATCCACCCGTCGCTCTCGCGCCGCAGCTCGGCGTGCACGCGGGAGACGGTCAGGTCCGACAGCACGAGGTCGCAGGCCGAGCCCCTGCCCACCACGTAACGCAGCCGTTCGTCGTCGGGCAGCGCGAGCCGGGGCAGCCGGGGCCGCCGCCACGCCGACTGCACCCTGGAGGTGAACTCCGACACCGCCGCCACCGCGTCGGTCAGCCGCTGGCGCAGTGTCGCACGCCTGGGCAGGTCGGCCACCACTTCGTCGAGTTCGTCGCGGTTGCGCGCCCTGAGCACCTGGTCGACCCGGCCCACGAACGTGTCATGGGAGATGCGGCCCTCTACGGCGCGATCTCTGAGCTCGTCGATCGCACGGTCGCGTTCCCCATCCGAGGCACGAAAGGGCGGAAGCGTGGAGCTCATGTAGCGAGTATCTTCCTGAACCGCGCCTCGTGTCCAGAATACGCGGATCGCTGGCGATGACCGTACTTCGTGCGCATGCCGGTCGTCCACGTCGGCCAGGCACACCGGCGTCGCCCCGCGGCCGGGTCGATCACGCGGGCACGTCCGGCCCCGGCGCGCCGGGTGGCGTGAGGCGGTATCTCAGCGTCACCACCACCGACGCCAGGATGATCAGCGCGGGGACCGTGGTCTGCCCGATGAGCACCGCGGTCACCGCGCTGACCGGCTGCTCGACCGGCCTGCTCGGCTCGGATTCGATGAAGCCGCCGAGCGACAGGATGACGCCGAAGATGAGCGCGCCGAACGAGCTGACCCCGCTCTCGATGGCCGTCCACAACCCGGACAGCACACCCGCCCTGCGCTTGCCGGTCCTCGCCGCGTCCACCGCGATCACGTCCGCCAGCATCGAGAACAGCAGCAGTTGCACGCCCGCGATGCCCACGCCGACGAGAAGGATCATCACGTGCGCGTACAGGGAGCCGAAGACGGGGGTGGCCATGGCCGCCGCGGTGCCGCCTCCGAACATCAGCGCGGCCAGCACCATCGCGCCGCGCTTGTCGTACCGCTTGGACAGCCGCACCCACAGCGGCATCGTCAGCAGCATCGGGCCGACCAGCGCCGCGAACAACGTCTGCGTCGCGTCCGGCGTGCCGATGGTGTAGGTGGCGAAGTACGGCGCCGCAGCCAGCATCATGCTGACGGCCAGCATCTGGGTGCAGGCCAGCGCCGTGATCCACAGGAACGGCGCGTTGCCCTTGACCGCGGCGAACTGCTCGCGCCATCCGCCCCCGTCGGGCTCGGGGGCGCCGGTCATCGGGGCGCGGGCGGTGCCGAAGAACGAGCCCAGCATCGAGACCAGCAGGATGGCCGCGATCGTGACGCCCATCAGCCGGTAGCTGCCGAGTGTGCCGTCGTCGCCCTGGCTGGTGACGATGGCGGGAGCCAGCACGCCGCTGATGGCGGTGCCCGCGCCGATGAAGATCATCCGCCACTGGAGCAGCGAGGTGCGCTCGTGGTAGTCGTGCGTCATCTCGCCCGGCATCGCCTTGTACGGCACCTCGAACAGCGCGTACGCCGTCGCGGTGGCCAGGAAGCACACTCCGACGTACAGCGCGGCGGGGACACCGGTCAGCGGCGGCCCGGCGAAGACGAGGAAGAACGCGGCGGGCAGCGTGGACGCGCCGGCGAGCATCCAGGGCCTGCGCGGGCCGAGCCGTGACCTGGTCCGGTCGGACCAGCGGCCGACCAGCGGGTTGATCACGAGGTCCCAGACCTTGGGCGCGGTCACGACCACCCCGGCCAGCCACGCGGGTACGGCGAGGAAGTTCGTCATGTAGTAGAGCAGGAGCAACCCGGGAACGGCGCCCACCGTGGCGGTGCAGAACGATCCCACCCCGTAGCCGACGCGCACGCTCCGGGGGACCGTGGAGGCGCTCGTCTCCGGTGCGATCATGCCCTCATTGAAGCCGAACAGAGCGTTGTTCGGTAGGGCCGGGTTCCGGCGTGGCGTGACGGGCCCGCGCGGGCCCGTCTCACGTGTCAGTCGCGGACGTCGGCGCACACAACGTGTGCCCCGATCTCGATCATCCGGCGTTCGCTGCGCGTGTCGGCCACCCTGGCCATGAGGATCGGCGCGCCGGACGCCGCGAACTGCGGCAGCCGGGCCCGCACCAGACGGTGCAGGTCGCGTACGACGTCTTCCGCGGCGGACATGTGCACCTTCACGTGCAACATGATGCCCGGGACGCCGGACGCGGTGCGCGCCTCGGAGATCCAGACGTGGTGCACGAGAGGGAAGTCCATCAGCAGTTGCGCGATCGCCTGCCGCAGGGCGGGCAGGATCGGATGCGTGCACCGCCGGTAGCCGGGGTCCACCTGCTGCATGGGCCCCGACAGATGCGGCCTGGGCGCGGGCACCCACGGGAACGAGGGCGCCTGGGTGGAGGGGGGCGCGACCTGGGCCAGCGCGGCACCGCGCGAGACCGTGGCCATGGCGCCCGTCGCGTAGGCGGCGGGCGCCGCCCCCGACAGCACGGGCGTCGGTCCGCTCCGCGTCGAGGTGAGGAAGCGCTGGAGATCGTCGATGGGCACGGCCGCGGCGGCTGGTCCGGCCGCGTCGATGACGATCTCCCGCACGCCGGTGACGCGCTGGATGTCCAGGATGGTGTCGGCGTCACACGCCGACAGGGAATGGCTGCCGCGGTGCCTGGCATAGGTGGCAGGGCCGGTGTAACCGAGCAGGACCCGGTCACCGGCTTGGGTCGTCCCCAGGACGACCGAGCGATCTGTTCGCACCGCCACCAGGATTCCACCGTCGGCGAGAGCGCCCAGCAGGCGATGGGGGGTGCCATGCTGGGCGAGCACGTCGGCAAGCGCAGGATTCCCGATGCTCATATGACGAACCATAGGTAGTCGGCCACGGCTTATCAGGCTAATGGCGAAGAAATCCCCCGAGCAAGACAAAGACGGCCGCGATATGGATGAGTTTGGTGTTCCGTGGGTACGGCCGCCCTTGTCTCACATCCTGGGGCTCTCGTGAACGCGTTCACAAGCGACCGTTAGACTCTGTGGGACCGTCGGGGGCCGGACGTGTGACGAGTCCCCCGAAGCCCGCCCGTCCCGGAGGATCCACACCCGTGAACAAGCCCGTCGTTCTGGTCGCAGAGGAGCTGTCCGAGGCCGGCCTCGCCGTACTCGGCGCTGATTTCGAGGTCCGCCACACCGACGGCGCCGACCGTTCCAAGCTGCTGCCCGCACTCGCCGGCGTGGACGCGCTGATCGTCCGCTCCGCCACGCAGGTCGACGCCGAGGCCATCGCCGCGGCCCCCAAGCTGCGCGTGGTCGCGCGCGCCGGCGTCGGCCTCGACAACGTCGACGTCGAGGCCGCCACCAAGGCCGGTGTCATGGTCGTCAACGCGCCGACCTCCAACATCACCAGCGCCGCCGAGCAGACCCTCGCGCTCATCCTGGCCAGCGCGCGCAACACGGCCCAGGCGCACGCCGCGCTGAAGAACGGCGAGTGGAAGCGGTCGAAGTACACCGGTGTCGAGCTCGACGAGAAGGTCGTCGGCATCCTCGGCCTCGGCAAGATCGGCCAGCTCGTGGCCCAGCGCCTGCAGCCGTTCGGCGTCGAGCTGATCGCCTACGACCCCTACCTGCCGCCGGCCCGTGCCGCGCAGATGGGCGTCAAGCTGCTGCCCCTCGACGACGTGCTCAAGCAGGCCGACTTCATCACCGTGCACCTGCCGAAGTCGAAGGAGACGATCGGGCTCATCGGCGACGACGAGCTGCACAAGGTCAAGCCCAACGTGCGCATCGTCAACGTCGCCCGCGGCGGCATCGTCGACGAGGCCGCCCTCTACTCGGCCATCAAGGAGGGGCGGGT
>NZ_JAAAHR010000068.1:0-44092 GCF_009908215.1 Nonomuraea sp. K271
GCCTCGACGTGTACGCCAAGGAGCCGTGCACCGACAGCCCGCTGTTCGAGCTCGACCAGGTGGTCGCCACGCCGCACCTGGGCGCCTCCACGCACGAGGCCCAGGAGAAGGCCGGCACCCAGGTCGCGCGGAGCGTGAAGCTGGCGCTGGCGGGCGAGTTCGTGCCCGACGCCGTCAACGTCCAGGGCGGCGTCGTGGCCGAGGACGTCAAGCCCGGCCTGCCGCTGGCCGAGAAGCTGGGCCGGGTGTTCACCGCGCTGGCCGGCGAGGTCGCCACCAAGCTCGACGTGGAGGTGCGCGGCGAGATCGCCGCCCAGGACGTACGCGTGATCGAGCTGGCCGCGCTGAAGGGCGTGTTCGCCGACGTGATCGAGGAGCAGGTCACCTACGTCAACGCGCCGCTGCTGGCCAAGGATCGCGGCATGACCGTCGAGCTGGTGACCAGCTCCGAGAGCCCCGACTGGCGCAACGTGGTGACCGTGCGGGGCGTGCTGGCCGACGGCCGTCACGTCTCGGTGTCGGGCACGCTCTCCGGCCCTCGCCAGATCACGAAGATCGTCGAGGTCAACGGCTACGAGATGGAGATCGAGCCGACGGCCCACCTGTCGTTCTTCACCTACACCGACCGTCCCGGCATCGTGGGCGTGGTCGGCCGCCTCCTCGGCGAGCACGGCATCAACATCGCCTCGATGCAGGTCGCCAGGTCCGTCAAGGGCGGCAAGGCGCTCATCGCGCTGACCGTCGACACCGCGATCCCGGCCGACGTGATCGAGCAGATCATCTCCGAGATCGGCGCGGAGAGCGGCCGCTCGGTCGACCTGGAGGACTGACGCCCTCCGCTCGTACGAGGCCGCCGTCCCGCCGGGGCGGCGGCCTTCCGTGTCTCAGCATGCAAGATAGTAGGACGTCCAACGAGACGGCTGAGGTACTGTGACGGAGATGCGCCAGGTGCTCGTACTTATTACCTGCCGCGGCGGGGCCTGTTAGGGCAGGTCGACGACTCGCCGCGGTGAGTGGCGCTGCGTCGGCCGTTAAGACCCTTTCCTCCGGTCCGTCACCCCGGACCACGAGAGCAGACCCGCCCGGATTCGTGACCGGAGTCCGGCCTTTCATCGGAACGTTTCCGCGAAATGAGATGAGTCACATGTACGAGATGTATGCCTGGAATGGTGCCGAGGAGCACGACGACGAGGCCGCCGAGGCCGTGCAGATCGCGCTGGACCGCAGGGACAATGGCGGCGTCCCGCAGAGTTCCACCCGCTGACGCCGGATGTGGCCTGGGGCACGACGTCCCCCGGCGTGCCCCAGGCCGTCGAAACGTCCGTAGTCTGAGATGATGTGTTCGTCAGCCGAGACGAGCCGGTAAGGTGACCACCCATGGACTCGCGTAACATCCGCTTGGCCGTCATCCCGGGTGACGGCATCGGCACCGAGGTCGTGGCCGAAGGGCTCAAGGTCCTGGAGGCCGTGGGCACGAAGCTCGAGCCCACCCACTACGACCTGGGGGCGGCCCGCTATCACCGCACCGGTGAGACCCTGCCCGACGCGGTGCTGGAGGAGTTGCGCGGCTACGACGCGATTCTGCTCGGCGCGGTCGGCGACCCCAGCGTCCCGCCCGGCGTCCTCGAGCGTGACCTGCTGCTGCGGCTCCGCTTCGCCTTCGACCACTACGTCAACCTCCGCCCGGTCAAGCTGTTCCCCGGGGTGCCGACGCCGCTGGCCGGCTCGTCGGCCGACGACATCGACATGATCGTCGTCCGTGAGGGCACCGAGGGCCTCTACGCCGGCACCGGCGGCGTCATGCGGCGCGGCACGCCCCACGAGATCGCCACGCAGGAGTCGCTCAACACCGCCCACGGCGTCGAGCGCGTGGTGCGCTACGCGTTCGAGAAGGCGCGGTCACGGCCGCGCAAGAAGCTCACCCTGGTCCACAAGACCAACGTGCTCACCTACGCCGGCGACCTGTGGCAGCGCACGGTCGACCGCGTGGCAGGCGAATACCCCGAGGTCACCACCGACTACACCCACATCGACGCGGCCTCGATGTTCTTCGTGAGCCGGCCCGAGCGGTTCGACGTGGTCGTCACCGACAACCTGTTCGGCGACATCATCACCGACCTCGGCGCGGCCATCGCCGGCGGCATCGGCCTGGCGGCCAGCGGCAACATCAATCCCGAGCGCACCGCGCCCAGCATGTTCGAGCCGGTGCACGGCAGCGCCCCCGACATCGCCGGGCAGGGCAAGGCCGACCCGACCGCGACCATCCTGTCCGTCGCCATGCTCCTCGACCACCTCGGCCTGCACGCCGAGGCGGCCAGGGTCGAGCAGGCGGTCGCCGCCGACATCGCCGAGCGGCGGAGCGGCCGCAGCACCCACGAGATCGGTGACGACATCACCGCGCGAGTATCCGGCTAGGACCGCCTAGCCCCGCGAGCGCCTGGCGATCCGACACGGACCGCCAGGCGCTTTTTGCGTGCCGACGGCCCAACCACGCCATCGGCCGCTTGCCATCCCATATAGCGAGACAATAGGAAGTACGGGCTGCCCTTCGCGGGCGGCTCCGCTCGACACCGCACCTGCGGCCACCCCCGGCCGCCGGCACGTTTCGCAGATTCGCAGAGAGAAGGACCGCCGTCATGACCATCGCTCAGAAGCTCAGCTTCGACGTGCAGCTATCCGACCACGCTCGCACCGCGGCCGAGCGGGAGCAGGTACTGGCGAACCCCGGTTTCGGGCAGACCTTCACCGACCACATGGTCTCGATCGACCACACCGAGGGCGAGGGCTGGCACGACGCCCGGCTCATGCCGTACGGGCCGCTCTCCCTCGACCCGGCCACGTCGGTCTTCCACTACGCCCAGGAGCTGTTCGAGGGGCTCAAGGCCTACCGGCAGGCCACGGGCTCGATCGTGACCTTCCGCCCGTACGCGAACGCGGGCCGCTTCAACCGCTCCGCGGCCCGCATGGCCATGCCCGAGCTGCCCGAGGAGACGTTCGTCGAATCGCTGGAGCTTCTCGTGCAGACCGACAGGGAGTGGGTGCCGACCACCGAGGGCCACAGCCTCTACCTGCGGCCCTTCATGATCGCCACGCAGGCGGGGCTCGGCGTCAACTACCCGTCCAAGACCTACAAGTACATGGTCATCGCCTCACCCGCGGCCTCCTACTTCACCGGCGGACTCAAGCCCGTCTCGGTCTGGCTCTCGACCGAGTACACCCGCGCCGCCCCCGGTGGCACCGGCTTCGCGAAGTGCGGCGGCAACTACGCGGCCGCGTTCGTGGCGCAGCGGCAGGCGGTCGAGAACGGCTGCGACCAGGTGGTGTGGCTGGACGCCCACGAGCACAGGTACGTCGAGGAGATGGGCGGGATGAACCTGTTCTTCGTCCTCGGCGGCAAGCTCGTCACCCCCGCCCTGACCGGCACCCTGCTGCCCGGCATCACCCGCGACTCGATCCTGCAGCTGGCCGGCGACCTCGGCCTGGAGACCGAGGAGCGGCTCGTCTCGGTCGACGAGTGGCAGGCGGGTTGCGAGTCGGGCGAGATCACGGAGGTGTTCGCGTGCGGGACCGCGGCCGTGGTGACGCCGGTTGGCACCGTCAAGGGCGCCGACCGCTCGTGGACGGTGGCCGACGGCGCCCCGGGGCCCGTCACGCTGCGGGTGCGCGACGAGCTGGTGGGCATCCAGTACGGCTCCCGCCCCGACTCCCACCACTGGGTGCACAAGATCGTGTGACCGGATGAGCCCCCGGGCGACGCGCTCCCGGGGTCACATCAGCCGGGCCGTGTCGACGGCGAGCCCCCACGGCGCGGGCAGCGGCAGCGGCTCTCCCGCGGCGACCACGACCTCCGTGGCGTAGCCGCCGCGCGAGGGGTCGCAGAAGAGCTTGACCGACCGCTGGAAGGGGTCGATCAGCAGGTAGAGCGGCACCCTCGCGGGGGCGTAGCCGCAGGGCTTGACGTAGTAGTCGTCGTAGCCGCTGCCCATCGAGACGACGTCGGCCAGCAGCAGCGTCGCGTCGCCGTGCACGGCGTGCTCCTCGTGCATCCTCGGCGAGGCCGGCACCACGGCCAGGTCGGGGACGTACCGGTCGGCGTGTTCGCCGAGGTGGACGGTGATGTTGGGCCAGATCTCCCAGCCCTGCCTGGCCGCCGTGCCGACCAGTTGCAGCAGCAGCCGGAAAAGGATCGTGTTGTGCTGCCAGGTGCCGGGCTCGTTCACCACGATGCGGTCCTGGACCGTCTCCACCCGGCACTCGGGAAACAAGTCGCGGGCCGTACGGAAACGCTCGTCGAGTGGCCTGACCATGCCGCCGTCCTCTTGTAGTCACGGGATCACCAAGCGTAAGGCCTGGCGCTCCCGCCGGGCGGCGATTCCGTGGTACGGCTATCTTTTCCTGATCATGGTCATCCCGTCCGCGACCGGCAGCATGTACACCGTCACCCGCGGGTCCTTGACCACCCGTTCGTTGAACCGGCGGATGTGCGCGGTCGTGGCCTCGTCATGCGCGGGGTCGGCGACGTGCCCCCGGCGCAGCGTGTTGTCCACGATGAGCAGCCCGCCGGGCCGCATGCGGCTGATGAGCAGCTCGTAGTAGCCGGGGTAGTTCTCCTTGTCGGCGTCGAGGAAGGCCAGGTCGATCGTCTCGTCGAAGGCGGCGAGCGTCTCCAGTGCGGGCCCGAGGGTGAGCGTCACCCGGTCGGCGACGCCGGCGTCCTGCCAGTAGCGGCGGGCCATCGACGTCCATTCCTCGCTCACGTCGAAGCAGTGCAGCCGTCCGCCGGACAACCCGCGGGCGATGCACACCGACGAGTAGCCGGTGAACGTCCCCACCTCGACGGCCACCGTGGGCGCCACGATCTGAGTGATCATGGTGAGGAAGCCGCCCTGGTCGGGCGAGATCTGCTTCGCGGCGTCCTCGCCGGTCGCCTCGGCCGACTCCTTCTCCAGCCTCTCCAGCAGAGGATCGGGCGGCGTGCTGTGCTCGAATACGTATCGCGCGATGACAGGGTCAAGCAGGTATGCCTTCATGCGGCCATTGTTTCGGTTTCCGATAGGGTCTGCGCGATCAACGAGGTGGAGTGGCTGATGGTGAAGCGGTTGGTGGCAGTGGCGGTCGCGTGCGCGGTGATCGCCGGTATCTCGGTGCTGGCCTTCGCCGAGCCGGGCGTGTCGTCCGGCGAGGTGCGGCTGACGCGGCAGGCGGACGGGTCGATGGTGCTGGCGGACCGGTCGAGCCAGGCGCCCGTGCTCGACGTGTACGAGGACTTCGACTGCCCAGTTTGCAAGAAGATGCACGACACCGTGGACGGCACGCTGCAGCGCCTGGCGAGGGAGGGCAAGGTGAAGATCGTCTTCCATTCGGTGACGGTCTTCGGGGACGAGCCCATGCGCTCCAACTCCATCCGCGCCGCCGCGGCCGCACGCTGCGTCCCCGAGGAGAACTGGCTGGCCTTCAGGGACCAGCTGTACGCCATGCAGCCCGCGCCGCACGGTGTGGCCTCGGGCTTCACCGTCGAGGAACTGACCGCGGCGGCCAGGAAGGCGGGGGCGGCGGTGGACGAGTGCGTCACGTCGCAGGCGTACGCGCAGGCACACCTGGAGCAGACGGCGAAGGCGCGCATCCAGGGCACGCCGACCGTGCTGCTCGACGGGCGGATGCTGGGCGACGAGGCGTTCGACCCGACCGCGCTCGAACGCGCCATCACCGGCGGCGACGGCGTCGTCGTGTGACCCTCCGGGCGCGACACGAGGTGTCCAGTCGGTGAGACCCGCGTGCCGGATGGTGAATGCGTATGGCAGACTGGTGAGCATCATGTTCTACGGTCTGCTCATTATCGGCAGGCGCGCTGGCTGACTAAGGACACCGCCAGCGCGCAGACCTCTCACGTCCGTGAGGGGTCTTTTTGTTTTCCGAGAAAGACCACATCCCAGCGCGAGCCTTCCGGAGAGAAGAGAACACCCATGGCCGACGACCGCTTCCACGTATACGACACGACGCTGCGTGACGGCGCGCAACAGGAGGGGCTCAACCTCACCGTCGCCGACAAGATCGCCGTCGCGCGGCACCTGGACGGCCTGGGCGTGGGCTTCATCGAAGGGGGCTGGCCGGGCGCCAACCCCAAGGACACAGAGTTCTTCAGGCGGGCTCGAACAGAGCTCGACCTGAAGCACGCGCAACTGGCCGCGTTCGGCGCGACCCGCCGGGCCGGTGTGAAGGCAGCCGACGACCCATTGGTAGCCGCTTTGCGCGAATCCGCCGCGCCGGTCGTGACCCTTGTCGCCAAGAGCCACGACCGGCACGTGGAGCTGGCCCTCCGCACGAGTCTCCAGGAGAACCTCGCGATGATCCGCGACACGGTCTCTCACCTTCGTGCGGAGGGACAGCGAGTCTTCCTCGACGCCGAGCACTTCTTCGACGGCTACACGTCCAATCCAGCCTACGCGCTGGAGGTCGTCAGGACCGCCGCCGAGGCCGGGGCCGACGTCATCGCCCTGTGCGACACCAACGGCGGCATGCTCCCCGACGAGCTCGCCGAGATCGTCCACGACGCCGTCCAGACCGGCGCACGCGTCGGCATCCACTGCCACGACGACACGGGCTGCGCCGTCGCCAACACCCTGGCCGCCGTCAAGGCCGGAGCCACCCACGTGCAGGGCTGCGCCAACGGCTACGGCGAACGCTCCGGCAACGCCAACCTCTTCACCGTCGTGGCCAACCTCCAGCTCAAACGTGGCTTCGACCTGGTGCCGCGGGGGGCGCTGGCCGACATGACCCGCATCGCCCACGCGATCACCGAGGTCACCAACGTCACGCCCAACTCCCACGCCCCCTACGTCGGCATGTCCGCCTTCGCCCACAAGGCCGGCCTGCACGCCAGCGCCATCAAGGTCGACCCCAACCTCTACCAGCACATCGACCCCGCCGCCGTCGGCAACGACATGCGCATGCTCGTCTCCGACATGGCGGGCCGGGCCTCGGTCGAGCTCAAGGGCAGGGAGCTCGGCTACGAGCTGACCCCCGACACCACCAAGACGCTCGTCGAGCGGGTCAAGGACCTCGAGTCCCAGGGCTTCACGTTCGAGGCCGCCGACGCCTCGTTCGAGCTGCTGCTGCGCGACACCCTGCACGGCTCGCGCAGGCGGCACTTCGAGGTCGAGTCCTGGCGCGTCATCGTCGAGCGCACGAAGGGCGGCGAGCTGGTCAGCGAGGCCACCGTCAAGCTGCACGCCAAGGGCGAGCGCATCGTCGCCACCGGCGAGGGCAACGGCCCCGTCAACGCCCTCGACAAGGCGGTGCGCCTGGGCCTGGAGCAGCTCTACCCCGAGCTGGCGAAGCTGGAGCTGGTCGACTACAAGGTCCGCATCCTCGAAGGCACCCACGGCACCGACGCCATCACCCGGGTCCTCATCACCTCCAGCGACGAGACCTCCGAGTGGGCCACGGTCGGGGTGGCGGAGAACATCATCGACGCCTCGTGGCAGGCGCTGGAGCAGGCGGTGACGTACGGCCTGCTCCGCGCGGGCAGGGAGGTCTCCTGACGGCCTGACGGGCGCAGGGGGCCGCGAAGCCCCCTGCGCGAGTCGCTAGAACAGGTCCGAGCGGAACGACACGCCCTCGACCGTGACCTTCCCGCCGGAACACGACACCTTCGGCGAGTCGGTGCCCGGCACGATCACCGTCAGCAGCGACTTCGCCGACGGCGACACGACGACGTTCGTGCGCTTCTTCGACAGGTACGTCGGCGACACCCAGCCCAGCTTGCCGCCACGCTGCACCTTCTGCCCGCCGACGCGGCCGCACGACGACAACTGCAGCAGCGTGGCCTTGAAGTCGCCGTCGCCCAGCACCACCTTGCCGCCGCCCTTCGACACCAGCTTCAGCGACGGGTCGAAACGCCACACGTTCCTGACCTTTTTGCCGCCGGAGGCGGTGTCCAGCACCGCCATCAGGTCGTCGCCGTGGTTCACGAGCACCGACCTGGTGCGGCTCGTGCCGTACGCCTTGTCGGTCAGCCTGAACGCCTGCCGGCCCTTGCCGTACGACGTCTTGACGAGCTTGCTCGGCGTGCGCGGCCGGAACTTGCCGCCGACCACCGTGGGCACGTTGTGCGCCTCGGGGGAGAGCGTCCAGTAGCGGTAGGCGGTCTTCTCGTACGAGTGGAAGCCGCCGTCCACCAGGATGTCGCGCCCCTTCGCGTAGTACGTCACGCCCAGGTGGTCCTCGTGGCCGTGGAACTTCATGCCCGGCCCGAACCGGATCGAGTAGTAGGCCGACTCCCGCTCGCCCCAGGCCGTGCGGCCGAACACGTACCCGGCGCGGTAGGTCCGCACCTCCTGCTTCGGCGTCCCCGCGTCCATCTTCGGCTCGGTGTCGGCGCTGCCGTCGCCGATGGGGACCATGTAGCCGTTGGGCATGGTCGAGTGGGCGATGAAGTCCTTCAGCGCCTCTGCCCGCCGGGTGATCTCACCGGGCACCTTGCGCTTGCACTCCTTCATGCCGGCCATCGCGACCTGCAGCCTGCCGTACACATAGACGGCGTAGCGAGGGGCCTGCTCCATGAGCGCGCCCTGACCGTCGACGTCGAGCTTCACGGTGCCGGTCAGCCGGCGGGAGGCCAGATTCGCCCAGTCCGTACGGCCGTACCTGCAGCCGATGCCCAGGAGCGCGATGTCCTGGTCGATGCCGTGGTTGTGGCCCTTCTTGTACAGCCGGGGGTCCGACAGGAGCTTGGCGTGCTCGGCCAGGCTGTCCTTCAGCCAGCCGGCGTTGACGTGCCGGCTGAGGCAGAGCAGCGGCTGCGTGCGCAGGGAGACCGGGTGGTCCTTCCACACGTACGGTTTCGTGCCGCGCGCCCCTCGTTTGTTCTCGGCCACCCAGTCCTTGGTGATCTCGGTGGCACGATCCAGGTAGTGCCGCTCGCCGCTGTTCTCGTACTCGACGACCAGTGTCCCCATCCAGCGCAGCGACTGGAACACGTACTCCCACGAACGGTTCCCGTACGGGCTGGCCGACCAGTTGATCTTCTTGCCGATCTTGTACGGCGGCAGGCCGACCAGCGAGATCTCACCTTTCATGACGTCGCCGGCCGTGGGGGAGCCGGGCAGCC
The DNA here is from genome assembly GCF_009908215.1 of Nonomuraea sp. K271. Taxonomy (NCBI): domain Bacteria; kingdom Bacillati; phylum Actinomycetota; class Actinomycetes; order Streptosporangiales; family Streptosporangiaceae; genus Nonomuraea; species Nonomuraea sp. K271. The sequence continues at coordinate 9,110 of NZ_JAAAHR010000068.1, forward strand.
AGTCGCCTTGGCACTCCGCCGTGCGGGCCACTTTGCCGGCCCGGGAGTCGGCCCGGGAGTCGGCGCTGGAGTCGGCGCGGGCGGGGCCGGTTAACCCGCTGAGAGTGAGCATGAGGGCAAGAGGTAACGCAAACCGGCGCACGCCAGTTCCTTCCGGGACAGAACAACGAGGGCGGCACATGCTTTCGCTCCCGCGATCACCGGGTCAAGCCGAGTGTCCGATTCGTTAGCCGCTCGATGTGGCGCCGGTGCCCCGGCTGGCGAGCCGGCCCCGAAGGAGGGGATGCTGGTGCCGTGAGAATCGACGACCTGACGATCCCCGATACGCCCGCCTGCCGCGGCGCGCTCGAAGTGGCCACCCGCTACCACACGCCCTCGCTGCTCAACCACTCGATCCGGGCCTACCTGTTCGCCGCCGCCTACGGGCAGGCGCGCTCCATCGCCTTCGACGCCGAGCTGCTGTACGTCGCGGCCATGCTGCACGACATCGGCCTGGTCGCCGAGTACGACAGTCACACGGTGCCGTACGAGGAGGCGGGCGGGCACGTCGCCTGGGCCTTCTGCGCCGGAGCCGGCTGGTCGCCGGAGCGCAGGGAACGCGCGGCCGAGGTGATCATCCGGCACATGTGGGCCGAGGTGCCGGTGGAGGACGACCCCGAGGGGCATCTGCTGGAGCTCTCGACCGGCATGGACATCTCGGGCAGGCGTACCGACGAGATCCCCGAAGGGGTGCGCGCCGAGGCGCTGGAGCGCCATCCGCGGCTGGAGATCGCCAAGGAGTTCAGCGCGTGCATCGCCGACCAGGGCGCGCGCAAGCCGTCGAGCTTCGCCGGCGGGTTCGTGCGTGACGGCATCGTCGACCGCATCGCGCGCAACCCGCTCGACGCCTGAGCGCTCAGCCCTTGGGGCCGGCGCTCTCCGCCACCTCGAACGACCACACTTCCGAGCCGGTCGCCGCGGGGCCCTGGCCGTGGCCGTGACCCTGCGCCGCCTGGGCGTGCCCGCGCTGGAACGCCTGGCCCTGCTGCCAGTTCTGGAAGTCCTCCTCGCTGCGCCAGCGGGTGTAGACGAGGTAACGTTCGGTGCCCTCCACCGGCCTGAGCAGCTCGAACCACTCGAACCCGTCGGCCGACTCCACCATCCCGGCCCGCTTCGAGAACCGTTGCTCCAGCTCGGCGCGCATGTCGGCGGGCACGGTCAGCACGTTGATCTTCACGACGGACACCACAGAACCCCTCTCGTCAGCGCACCACCCGGTGCGGCGAAGGTGAGGGCTCAAGGCTAACGCGGGCGATCGCCGGCACCTGATCCCGCTCCAGCGCGTCGCGTACGTGCCGCAGCACGACCGTGGACAGGTGCCGGCTGAGCTCGTGCAGCGGGGCCGACTCGTCGGCGACCACGCGCAGCCGTACGGAGGGGCCGCCACGCCCGTCCACGACGTCGGCGTGGGCGCTCAGCACGGCAGGGCTCGACGCGACGTCGTCGGCCACCGCCTGCGCCATCCCGGCGGGCGACACCTCGGTCACCCCGGTCGGCCCCGACTCGACGCGCAGGGGACCGCGCGGCTCCGCGCGCGCCTGCGCGAGCAGCCACCACAGCGCCACCAGCGCGACGGCGAGCGCCACGAGCGCCACCACCCACCAGATCCACGGGCTGGTACGCACGAAGAAGGCGCGCACGCCGCCGTCCACGACCGGCTCGCCGGCCGGGCCGAACGCGCCCAGGCCACGGGCCAGCGCGAGACCGCCCAGCGCCGTCAGCACCAGTCCCACGAGTGCCAGCCCCCACCGGTTGCCCCGGCCGATCCTCTCGCTCACCTGGTCTCCTTGACGTTCACGACCACCCGGTACGGCTCCACGGGCTCCATCGCCGCGAGCCGGGTCAGCACGGCGTCGCGCACCTCCGTACCGAAGCGTTCCTTGTCCCACCCGGACGTGGCCGCCGTGACGACGACCGTGCTCCCGCGCATCCTGGCGCGTGCCGCGTGCACGCCCGGCACCTCCTCGGCGGCATGCGCGAGGGCCCTGGCGACGGTCCTGGTCCGCAACCCGACGATCAGCCCGGGGTCGCCGCTGCGCACGGGCACCATGCCCGGCCGCCCCGGCACCAGCGCCGCGGCCAGCAGCGCCAGTCCGAGCAGCGTCACCACGGCCGAGGCGAGCAGGAACAGCGGGTTCGACCACAACGTCGCCGACGCCCACGCGAGCATCCCGTCGTAGGGCACCAGGCGCAGCGGGCGGCCGACCAGCCCGGAGATCGTCTCGGCGGCGACGAGCAGGCCGAGGAGCATGAGCAGGAGGCCGGCCACGATGGCGGGGATCCTGCGCCGGGGACGGAACGCCCGCACCGCCGCCCTGTCGGTGGCCCTGCCGGCTGGGCGGGCCCTCCGCGACGGCGCGGCCCGGTGCGAGCCTCCCTCGTCATCGGGAGGTACGGTGCACATCTCCTGCGTGCTCATCCCGGTTCACCGCCAGGTCCGTCGTTGTGCGTGGTCCTCATCGGGGCCCACCGTCGAGGTCGGTCACGATCACGTCGAGGCGGGTGACCTCCAGCCCGGTCTGGTCGGCGACGCGGCGGCGCACGTGCTCACGCAGCCGGGCGGCCACGGCTCGCAGAGGCGCGGGATAGGCGACGACGACGTGCAGGCGGATGGTGGCTCTGCCGCCCCGGACCTCGGCGCCCGACGAACGGCCCGGAGCCATGCCGCCGGACGTACGGCCCCACGGCCTCGTCGCACCCGGTGAGCGGCTCCAGGGCGCGGTCCTGACCCGTACCTCGTGTACCTCGGGAAGCTCCTCGGCCGCGACACACGCGATCTTGAGCACCACCTGGTCCGCCACCTCGGTACGGCCCCGCCCTTCCGGCGGCGGCTGCGGAGGACGGCGCTGCGCGGGCACCGCCACGGTGGCCGCGCCCTCGGCCGGCGAGACGTCGGTCATCTCCGCCTCGTGGACAGGCTCGACAGGTTCACCTCGCCCGTCTCGACGACCCGCCCGACGACGAAGCCGGCCGCGCCCAGCACGAGGACGAGCAGGAACGCGGTCAGCCCGCCGAACGCCGCCGTGAGACCGAGGATGATGCCGACGGCCAGGCCGATCAGTGTCGGCCAGTGGGCGTTGTTCATGGTTCCTCCATGATGTCGTCGATACGCACGTTGACCCGGCGGTCGCCCGCCAGGTCCGTCACGGCCCGCCGTACGTCGTCGGCGGTCTCCGGCAGTGGGCGGTCCATCCTGGCGACGACGGCGATCTCCACCTCGCGGTCGTTCACCGACACACCCAGGAGCCGCTCGCCCGGCATGTACGTGGCCACCGTCCCGAACGGCCCCCCGGACAGCCCGACCACCCCAGGACACGCCCGCACCCGCTCCGCGATCATCCGCGCCTCGCCGTCCCCCGTGCCAGGGCCGGCCGGGTCACCGCGTCCGGGCTCGGCGTCGGCCGGGCACTCGCGTCCTGGTCCGGCGTCGGCCGGGTCACCGGCTCCGGACGTGGTCACGGAGCCCGGTCTTTCGTCCTCCGGGGTGGTCATTGGACCCTGGGTTCCTGCTCCGCGTCCCGTTGCTCGCCCGTGTCCCGGTCCTTGCCCCGCTCCTGGCCGGGCAGGTGTACGTCGTCGACGCGGATGTTGACCTCGGTCACCTCCAGTCCGCACATCCGTTCGATCGCCGCGATGACGTTGCGCCGTACGGCCGCGGCCAGGTCGGGGATCGCGGTGCCGTACTCGGCCACCAGATCCATGTCCACGGCGGCCTGCCGCTCGCCCACCTCGACCGACACGCCCTGGGAGACGCTCGCGTCCCCGCCGACGATCCCCTTCATGCTGCCGAGGGCTCGTGCCGTGCCCGCCCCCATGGCATGCACGCCGGACACCTCGCGTGCCGCGAGACCTGCGATCTTGGCGACCACTCCGTCGTTGATGCTCGTGGTGCCCTTGTCGGTGACCAGCGAGGTGGCCGGGCCGCCCTCGGACGTTCGTGCCCGTGGCACCGCGCCCGTCTCTGTGTTGGACATCGTGTCCATCTCGTCACCCTCCGATGTGTCGCTATTGGGGGCAGCTAACCCGCAGCACACGACGGATACCCGTCAAAACGGACTTTTGGGGTATTCGACGGCGAATCCTGGCCTCCGCCTGGTGGCGGAGGCGCAGATGGGCGGACTCCTCCGACGGCGGCGATAGCCTTGTCGAGTGCGTATAGCGAGGTTCTCCACAGGCGAAGGCGTGTCGTTCGGCGTGGTCGAAGGCGGTCCGGGCGAGGAGTTCGTCTCCATGGTCGCCGGTCACCCGTTCGGCCAGGTGCAGTTCGCCGGCGAGCGGTTCCCCCTGTCCCAGGTGAAGCTGCTGTCCCCGATGCTGCCGAGCAAGGTGGTCGCCATCGGCAGAAACTACGCCGAGCACGCGTCCGAGCTGGGCAACGAGGTGCCCGACGAGCCGCTCATCTTCATGAAGCCGTCCACCTCCGTGATCGGCCACGGCGAGGACATCGCCTACCCGACGACGCTGTCCGACCGCGTCGACTACGAAGGCGAGCTGGCCGTGGTGATCGGCAGGCTCTGCCGCGAGGTGCCGGTCGAGCGGGTCAGGGACGTCGTCTTCGGCTACACGTGCGCCAACGACGTCACCGCCCGCGACCTGCAGAAGAAGGACGTGCAGTTCACCAGGGCCAAAAGCTTCGACACGTTCTGCCCGCTCGGGCCGTGGATCCAGACCGACCTCGACGCGAGCGACCTCGCGCTGACGACCTCGGTCAACGGCGAGATCCGGCAGAGCGGGCGCACCAGCCAGCTCATCCACGACATCCCGGCGCTGGTGGCCTACGTCAGCGCGGTCATGACCCTGATCCCCGGCGACATCATCCTGACCGGCACCCCGGCGGGCGTCGGCCCGCTCGAGATCGGCGACGAGGTCAGCGTCGGCATCGAAGGCATCGGCACACTCACGAACAAGGTGGTCTCCCGTGACTGACGTACGGGTGCGGTTCGCCCCTTCTCCTACCGGCATGTTCCACGTGGGCAGCGCCCGGGCCGCGCTGTTCAACTGGGCGGTCGCCGAACGCGCCCAGGGGCGGTTCATCCTGCGCATCGAGGACACCGACGCCTCCCGCAACCGGCCCGAGTGGACCGAGGGCATCATCGCGGCGCTCGACTGGATCGGCATCAACGGCACCAACCCGGTGTTCGAGGGCCCCTACTTCCAGTCGGCCAACGAGCCGCAGCACCGCGAGGCGGTGGCCAAGCTGCTGGCCGACGGCAAGGCCTACCACTGCGACTGCACCCGCGAGCAGGTCCAGGAGCGCACGGGCTCCAAGGACAAGGGTTACGACGGCCACTGCCGCGAGCGCGGGCTCACCGCCGGCGCGGTCCGCTTCCGCACCCCCGACGAGGGTGTCACGGTCGTCGACGACCTCGTCAGGGGCAGGGTCGAGTTCCCCAACAAGGCCCAGGAAGACTTCGTGATCGCGCGCAGCGACGGCTCGCCCCTCTACGTGCTGGCCAACGCCGTCGACGACATCACGCAGGCCATCACCCACGTCGCCCGCGGCGAGGAGCACCTGCCCAACGCGGCCAGGCAGGAACTGCTGTGGCCCGCGCTCGGCGCGACCACGCCCGTCTGGGCGCACCTGCCGGTCATCGTCAACGAGCAGCGCAAGAAGCTCTCGAAGCGCCGCGACAAGGTGGCCCTTGAGGACTACCGCCGTGAGGGCTACCTCGCCGAGGCCATGGTCAACTACCTCATGCTGCTCGGCTGGGGCCCGGGAGACGATCGCGAGATCATGCCGTGGACGGAGATGGCGCGGCTGTTCCGGCTGGAGGACGTCAACCCGTCCAACGCGTTCTTCGACGAGAAGAAGTTGCGGGCGTTCAACGGCGAATACATCCGTGCGCTGCCGCTGGAGGTCTTCGAGGAGCGCTGTGAGCCCTTCCTCGACCCGTCGTGGGACCGCGAGCTGTTCAGCAAGGTCGCCGCGCTGGCGCAGACGCGCATCGCGGTGTTGTCGGAGATCCGGCAGAACGTCGACTTCCTCTTTCTCGAAGAGCCGGTCTTCGATCAGGCGTCCTGGGACAAGGCGATGAAGAACTCCCCGCTGGAGATCCTCACCGGCTACCTCGACCGCATCGAGTCGATCAACTGGGACCCCGAGTCGCTGAAGCAGGCGCTGGAGGAGGTGGGCGCGGCCCAGGGGCTCAAGCTGGGCAAGGCCCAGGCCCCCGTGCGGGTGGCGGTCACGGGCCGTACGGTGGGTCTGCCGCTGTTCGAGTCGATCGAGGTGCTCGGCCGTGAGCGCACCCAGGAGCGTCTGCGCGCCGCGCTGGCCCGCCTGCGAGGCTGATCGCCCGGCGTCGAGCCCTGGCGGAACGGCCGCGGAGCCGCGGCCAGTGCGCAGCGGGCCGCCGAGACGGTCAGGCCCACTGCGCTCCTCGGCTAGGCCAGCCCGCGGCGGACGAGCAGCGGCTGGATGCTCGGCTCGCGGCCCCGGAAGTTGCGGAACGCGGTCAGCGGGTCGATGCTCCCGCCCCTGGAGAGCAGCTCGCGGCGGAAGCGGTCACCGTTCGCCCTGGTGAGCCCGCCGTTCTCCTTGAACCACTCGACGCTTTCCGCGTCGAGCACCTCGCTCCAGATGTAGGAGTAGTAACCGGCGCTGTAGCCGCCGGCGAAGATGTGCGCGAAGTAGTTCGTACGGTAGCGCGGCCTGATCTGCGGCATGGCGATCCTGGCGGCCTCCAGGGCGGCGGCCTCGAACGCCTCGGGGTCGTCGACCGTCTCTCCCGGCGCCAGCTTGTGCCACGCCCAGTCGAGCAGCGTGGCGGCCAGGTATTCGACGGTCTTGAAGCCCTGGTTGAACGTGGACGCGGCCGTCAGCTTCTCCACCAGCTCCGCGGGCATGGGCTCGCCCGTCTCATGGTGCTTGGCGTAGTTGGCCAGAATCTCGGGCCAGGTCACCCACATCTCGTTGACCTGCGACGGATATTCCACGAAGTCGCGGGGCACGCTCGTGCCGGACACCCGCGGGAAGCGCACCTGGGAGAACAGCCCGTGCAGCGCGTGACCGAACTCGTGGAAGGCCGTGTTGACCTCGTCGTACGTCAGCAGCGTCGGCCCGGAGGCGGGCTTGGTGACGTTGAGGTTGTTCATGACCACGGGGAGCAGCCCGAACAGGAACGACTGGTCGACCAGGTTGTTCATCCACGCGCCGCCGCGCTTGCCCGCTCTCGCGTACGGGTCGAGCACGAACAACCCCAGCCGGCTCCTGTCCTCGTCGAACACCTCGAAGACGGTCACGTCGGGGTGGTATCCGCTCAGGTCGGGCCGCTCGGTGAAGGTGATCCCGTACAGCTTGCCCGCGGCGAAGAAGATGCCGTCGCGGTAGACCCGGTCGAGCTCGAAGTAGGGCCGCATCGCGGCGCCGTCGAAGTCGTAGCGGGCCTGGCGGACCTTCTCCGCGTAGTAGGACCAGTCCCACGGCTCGATCGGGAACCCGGCCTGCTCGGCCAGCGCCTCCGCCTCCTTGCGCGCGTTGCGCACGGCGGGGCCGACGAGCTGGCCGAGCATCTCCTCGACCGCCTCGACCGTCTTGGCGGTCTGGTCGGCCACGGTGTAGGCGGCGTGGTTCGGGAAGCCGAGCAGCGCCGCCCGCTCGGCGCGCAGCGCCGCCATCCGGGCGGCCCGGTCGAAGTTGCCCGGCGCCCGGCCCACGCTCAGCTCGTAGAGTCTGCGGCGTACGTCACGGTTGGTGAGCTGGGCGAGGCCCGGCTGGTTGGTGTAGTTCAGCAGCGGCAGGGCGTACGTGCCGTCGTCCTTGCGCAGAGACTCGACCTTGGCCTCGTCGAGGCCGTCGAGCTCCTTGCGGTCCGTGACGACCAGCGCCGACTCGGTCGTCGCCTTCATCAGGCTCTGCGCGAACTCCGTGCTGAGCTTCGACAGCTCCTCGTTGAGCTCGCGCAGCCGGTCCTGCTGGCTCTCCGACAGGTCGGCGCCGGCCCTGATGAAGTCGTCGCGGTACTTCTCCAGCAGCCAGGACTCCTCCGCGTCGTCCGTGGAGACCTGCTTGATGCGCGCCCACAACGCCCGGTTGAGCCGGATGGCGTCGCCGTGCCTGGTCAGCTGAGGGGAGATCTGCTTCTCGATCTCCATGATGGCGTCGGTCGAGTTGGAGGACGCGATGCTGGAGAAGGCCGTGGCCGCACGGGTGAGAACCTGCCCCGATCGTTCGAGTGCGGCGATCGTGTTGTCGAAGGTGGGCGGCTCTGGGTTCTCGGCTATCGCGTCGACCTCGGCCAGCTGCTCGGCCATGCCGCGCTCGAAAGCGGGCACGTAGTGCTCCTCGCGGATGTCCGCGAACGGCGGCAGCTGGTAGGGCAGATCACTAGGGGCGAAGAACGGATTCTCGGCCAACGCTCGGGCTCCTCCACGTGGTGTTTTGTCCCCTTCAGCTTGGCATGACCGGGCGGGCGCCGCAGGCGGCGGAGGGCGGGTTGGCCGTTCGTTTTGGTCTTACCCCTCTGCCTGGGCTATTCTTTCGGACATCGCCGAAGCGAGCCCGAGAGGGTCCGCCCGGTGGGGTATGGTGTAATTGGCAGCACGACTGATTCTGGTTCAGTTAGTCTAGGTTCGAGTCCTGGTACCCCAGCATTTGATGGACGCCTCCCGGTGAGGCGTCCTTTTTTATTTCGCCAGCCGGTGCAGAATTTCCGTGATCTGCTGATACGCCTTCGTGGTCGGCGCGTGCGAGGTGTCGACAGTGAACACCTTGAACTTGTTCTTCGGCGTCGCGGCGTCCGCCTCCCTGATCATGCGGTCCTGCAGCGCGATCGGGATCACCCGGTCCCGCGCGTGCCTGATGTACACCCGCGGCACCCGTCCCCACTTGTCCTTGCGCCCCCGTCCGTCGGCGTACGACACCTGCATCGACTCGTCGGGCAGCAACGAGTTCAGCAAGGCGAGGAACTCGCCGTCGCTCGCTTCGGCCATGTAGGCCGCCTTGACGCCGTCCAGGAACTTCTTGTCGTTCGAGCGCCAGTTGACGCGGATCGCCTTGATCACGCGGGGGTCGGCGATCACGCCCGCCACCAGGTTGCCCGACAGGCTCGGCTTGCCCTCCGGAGTCTCCAGATACTCGGCCGGCGACTTCAGAGCGGTGCAGCAGTAGGCCGTGTCGTAGACGAGCCGGTCGATCAGGTCGGGCACCTCGTCGGCCGCCTTCGTGATCGCCGCGCCGCCCAAGCTCCCGCCGACCAGGATCACGGGACCGTACCGGGAGACCCTGCGGACGGTGTTCACCGTCGCTTCGACGTAGTCGTCCAGCGTCACGCCCGCGACCGGCGACGGCATCGTGGCCAGCTTGTTCAGGTCCTGCGGCGTCTGGTACGCGCGGCTGAACTGCTCGGCGGGGCCGTGCCCGGGCAGGCTCACGCCCACGGAACGGTGACCGCGCATCGTCAGCTCGTCATCGCCGCTGGCCGTGCCGTTCGCGCCGGTCACGAAGACAAACGTGGTCACCTCCTTGCGCTTGGGCGCGATCGAGGCGGAGGCCGTCGCGGTGGCGGCACTCGCGCCCGCGACCGCGGCGAACTGGAACATCTTTCGTCTGCTCGGTCTGTTCATGGAAACGATGCTCCCGGGAAGTGCCGGGCCCGCACATCGCCCGCCAGGCTCGACGTGCGGTCGATGCCTGGCATCCACCGATCGGTGGATGTCATGCCAGGCTTGACCCATGAGCCGGCTCGACGGGCGCGAACGCTGGGTGTATCTGGCGCTCGCCTACGCACTGCTCGCGATCTCCCCGATCGCGGCCGCCGTCATGGGCGGCGACACCCCCACCCCGGCGTGGACGCCCGGGTGGCCCGTCCTCGTGCCGGCCGCCGCCGTGTGGCTGGCGCCGATCGCCTGGCTCCACTCCCGACGCGACACGCACCGCGCGCTCGTCGTGGGCCACTACCTGGTGCTCATCGCCCTCGCCGGAGCGCTCACCGCCGAGCACACGGCCTTCATGCTGTTCGCCTCGGTCGGCTACCCGCTGGCCATCGGAATGTTGCCGGCCCGGCTGGTCATGCTGGGCGTGACGGTGACAGCCGTGGTCAGCGTGGCCGCCCAGTCGAGTCCCGGCGCTCGCGGTTCCCTGCTGAGCGTGATCGCCGCCGTGGCTTTGCCGCTGGCCATCGCCGGCTGGTACGTGTCCGCAGAGCACGACAAACGCCGCCGCCTGGTCGAACGGCTGCGCGCCGCCATGGAGGAGAACGCCGACCTGAACGCCCGCCTGCTCGACCAGGCCAGGAGCGCGGGCGTGCTGGACGAGCGGCACCGCATGGCCGGCGAGATCCACGACACGGTCGCCCAGGACCTCGTCGCGCTGATCGGCCGGCTCCACGCCGCCGCGCGCGTGTCCGACGGCCCGGCCCGCCGCCACCTCGACCAGGCCGCCGAACTGGCCCGCCGCAGCCTGTCCGAGGCCCGCAGGTCCGTACGCGCGCTACGGCCCGAGCCGCTGGAGGACGCCCGGCTGCCCGAGGCCGTCGACCGCATGGCCCGGTCCTGGTCCGAGTCGTCCGGCGTCGGCCTCGCCCTGGAAGTCACCGGCACCCCGGTCGCCCTGGCCGACGACGTGGAGGCGGCGCTGTTCCGCGTCGCCCAGGAGGCGCTGGCCAACGTCGCCAAGCACGCACGCGCCACCAGGACGGCCCTCACGCTCTCCTACACCGACGAATCCGTGCTTCTCGACATCCGGGACGACGGAGCCGGCTTCGACCCGCAGAAGCCCGCTGAAGGGTTCGGCCTGGACGGCATGCGCCAGCGGGTGCGCGGCGTGGGCGGCACCCTGGCCATCGAATCCGAACCCGGTCAGGGCACGGCCGTCGCCGTGTCCGTGCCCGCCATCCCTCCCGCGGGGCAGGATGATCCACGTTGACGGCGGACGACCACCTTCCGGAGGAAACTCGATGCTCCTGAGGCTGCTGATAGCCGACGATCACCCCATCGTGCGCGACGGCCTGCGCTCGGCCCTCGGCGGCGAGCCCGACATGGAAGTCGTCGGCGAGGCGTCCGACGGGGCACAGGCCGTGCGCCTGGCCGCCGAACTGCGGCCGAACGTCGTCCTCATGGACCTGCGCATGCCCGGCATGGACGGCGTCAGCGCCATCCGCGAGCTCTCCGGCACCGGGCCGCGGGTGCTGGTGCTCACCACGTTCGACACCGACGTCCTGCCCGCCATGGAAGCAGGGGCCAGCGGCTACCTGCTCAAGGACGCCCCGCCCGAGGAACTGGCGCGGGCCGTCCGCGCGACCCACGCGGGCGAGACCGTGCTCGCGCCCTCCGCGGCCGGCCGCCTGGCCAACGACCTGCGCAGGCCCACCCGGGGCAAACTGAGCAAACGCGAACTCGAGGTGCTGCGGCTGGTGGCAGGGGGAGCGACGAACAAGGGGGCGGCGGCCGCCCTGTTCATCAGCGAGGCCAGCGTCAAGACCCATCTGCTGCACGTCTACGCCAAACTCGACGTCCGCGACCGCGCCTCCGCCGTCGCCGAGGCCTACCGCCGCGGCATCCTCAACGACTGACCGTCGGCGAGCGACGTCACGGTGGGGCGGTGCGCGCGACGGCGGATTCCGTGCCCGGCCAGCGCGTCGATCAGTCGTTGACCCGCGGACGCGACAGCCCTGCCGGCGACGATGAGGCCGGACCATGATTCGACCAACGCGCCTTGGTAACCTCGTCCGACTTATGGAGGAATTTCGGATTAAGGCGGGAAGTTTCCCCCGCTTCGTCACCCCGTTCATCGCGCCCCTCATCCTCTTCTTCGTCGTCATCCTTCTGCTCGGGGCGATCTTCACCGGCAGCACCGCGCTCGGCGCCGTCATCGGCCTGCTGGCCACCGGCGCGCTGCTCGCCGTCCTCGCCGCCAAACACCGCCGTATGAGCTCCGGCACCGTCGTCCGCTTCACCGAGGAAGGCGTGGAACTGACCGACTCGCTCGGCTTCCGCGTGCACCTCCGCTGGCCCGACATCACCAGGATCGACGTCGTCGACACCCAACTCGCCAATCCGAGAAGAGTCGGCAGGCCGGGTGGGGTGCGGGTGCGCGCCCAGGCGCTGCGCTCGGTGGGGCTCATCGGCTGGGGCCTGCGCACGGTGCCGCCCCGCATCCCCGGCTGGATGCGTGACCGGCTGGCCCGCGTCCCCGTCGACCCGGCGACCGGCCGTCCCGAGGTGACCATCCCGCTCGGCGAGTTCGACCCGCTGTGGCAGCGCGGCCGGATGGGCGACTGGGTCCGCCACCACAGACCCGATCTGATGGGCCGGTAAGTGGTTTGGTTGTGGTCTCCGGGGTGCGGTAGAGTTACGCGCGTCGCCGGGGAAGCCCGGCACATCAGCTTGTGGACAGGGTCCCGTCGTCTAGTGGCCCAGGACGCCGCCCTCTCAAGGCGGTAGCGCCGGTTCGAATCCGGTCGGGACTACCACTGTCACAAGCTCACGAAGGTCCCGTCGTCTAGTGGCCCAGGACGCCGCCCTCTCAAGGCGGTAGCGCCGGTTCGAATCCGGTCGGGACTACGTCTACCCCACCAACTCCGGCGCCCCACGGCCCGGAGTTTCTCGTTCCCGCCGGTCGCCGCCCTTCTCGTGCGAGAGTCTGCCGCCGGTCGCCGGCTTCCTTGCACCGGATTCTTCACCGGTTGACGACTCTCACGCGATCGGCCCACAGCGCGCACGTCACGGCGCCCGGCCCCGTGAACTTCAGGAGCGTTTCCCTGGACGGGCCGGCCACGTGCGGCGGGTGGGGGCGTCCGCCGCCGGCGTAAAGGCTGGGACCGCCCAGCCACGCACGGCGCCGCAGCCCGATCGGCGCCCGGCGCGCGCCGGAGCGACGTCTGGCGCAGCAGCCGATCGTGCCGCCAGGTGTGCGCCGCACCGAGCGGCTCACACCTGGCGGATCACACAACGCCGTTCAGAACGTGCTGATCAATTGGGAGCGGGCGGTTACAGGCTGCGGGCTTTGAACAGGGCGCGCCGTGCGGTCTTGGCGACCTGTTTGTCGGGATGCACCTGGGAGATGAGATCCAGCAGTTCCTCCACATGCGCGTGCGGAATCTTCCAGATCACCTCCAGCAGGTTGCTGACCATGTCGGGCCCTATGTCCTGCAGGCTGCTGACGAACTCCGACCTCCCCAGCCCGGCCGAGATCGTCCACATGTCGAGGATGAGCCAGTGCGTGTCGTCCTGTGTCGGCTCGGGCGCGCCCTCGACTGCGAGCTGGCTGAGATGGGTGGCCGCGTACGGCCGCAGCGTGGGCTGCTTGAGCGCCTCCTGCCAGGCCGGGATGGCGGCCTCGCCGAGGGTGCCGACCACGCTGGCGGCCTGCACCCTGATCAGGGCGTCGCTTTCGTCCTCGCCTGCCGCCTCCAGCAGCTCTTCGGCCGCTCTGCCGGAGTCGCGTAGCCGCATCCAGGCGGCGAACTCGGCGTCGGCCTCCTCTTCCGGCAGTTCGGCGCTGAGCGCGAGCAGTTCGTGGGCGCTCATGGACTCGATCGCCGGCCGGGCGTCGACCTCGATGTCGGCGTCGTCGACGAGGTGGACGACCCCTTCGGTGCCGAGCGGCGTGAGTTTGAGCGTCTTGCCGTCGAGCTCGACCATGCCGTAGCCGATCAGCCAGTCGATCGGGGGCGCCAGCGGGTCGCCCGCCGCCTCCCACGCGTCCGAGCCGAGTTCGTCGAGGTCGGCGGCGGCCTCGGCCAGGTCCTGGCTCAGGTCGTCGAGGTCGCGTGAGCCGCCGGCGAGCAGCAGCCTGACCAGCAGGCCGCGGGTCAGGCCCGCCAGCGCCATCGTGAGATCGTCGTCGTCGAGCTCCGGGTCGCCGTAGTCGACGGAGTGCAGCCCGAGCATCCAGGCGTCGAGCACGTCCTCGTCGTCGTCGAACGGCCACTCGGACGTGTCGTCCTGGACCGCCACCGTGCTGGCGTCGCCCGGTTCGAGGAACTCCAGGTCGACGGCGAGGTTCCAGATGTTCCACAGGTAGGGGACGGCCTCGGCGACGGGGCCGTCGGTCTCCGGCCTGGGCACCCCGACGGCGGCCAGCGCCTCCTCCACCTCGGCGTCGCTGAGCAGGGTGTCCTCGCCCACGCGGCGGCCGGAACCCACCCACACGGCCAGGTCGCGGGCCTTGGCGATGAGCGGCGCCTCGCGGGCGGCCGCGGCCAGCTCGGAGTCGGGCCGCAGCCTGATCGTGTCGAGTTCGGCCAGCTCGTCGGCGAAGGCCTCGAAGTCGCCGAGGTCGCCGGTCTCCTCCTCGTCCTCCTCGCCGTCGGCGTCGTCGATCAGCTCCTCCATCAGGTCGACGAACTCGTCTTCGACGTCGTCGAGTTCGGCCTGCAGATCGGCGAGGGAGTCGGAGCCCTTGGCGAGCCTGCCGGTCTGGGAGAGGAACGTGAGGTACGCGTCCACGGCGGGGAGCATCCCGTCGGCGGCGGCGTCGGGATCCTCCACGACCTTGGGCATGCGGTCGAGCAGCAGGTTACGCAGGTCGGCACGCTTCCACGTGCCGAGGTCCTGCGAGAAGGCGAGACGGTGCCAGAGTGCGGCAGGCCCCACGAGCTCGGGGTCGCTTCCGGGCGCGTTCGCACGCGCCCACATGATGAACTCTTCGAGCAGGGGTCGCAGCTCAGTGGCGGCTACCTCGATGCGATCTGTCACGCACTCAGGCTAGTGTGCTCACGAGGCTGTCGGCCCCGGAAATACCTGGTTTCGCCGATCATGACGTGCGGCGCATCGCCTCGGTGATGCGTTCGGCCGCCGCCATGACGGGCACCGCGTGCAACCGTCCGGGGGCTCGCGTGAGCCGCTCGATGGGCCCGGAGACCGACACGGCCGCGATCACCTTGCCGCCGCTGCCCCTTATGGGGGCGGAGACGCTGGCCACTCCCTGCTCGCGCTCGCCGACGCTGTGGGCCCAGCCTCTGCGGCGCACGGACGCGAGCGTGGCGGCGGTGAACTTGGCGCCGCGCAGCCCGCGGTGCAGCCGGTCGGGCTCCTCCCAGGCGAGCAGGATCTGCGCCGCCGAGCCCGCCGTCATGGGCAGCGCCGAACCCACGGGAACCGTGTCGCGCAGGCCGCTGGCCCGTTCCGCCGCCGCGACGCAGACGCGTTCGTCTCCTTGGCGGCGGTAGAGTTGCGCGCTCTCCCCGGTCAGATCCCTGAGCTGCATCAGTACGGGGGAGGCCACCGCCAGCAGCCGGTCCTCGCCGGCCGCGGTGGACAACTCGGACAGCCGTGGACCCAGCACGAAACGGCCCTGCGTGTCGCGGCTCACGATGCGGTGGTGCTCAAGTGCGACGGCCAGCCGATGGGCCGTGGGACGGGCCAGACCGGTGGCCTGGACGAGCTGCGCCAGTGAAGCGGGTCCCGCTTCGAGGGCATTGAGTACAAGAACTGCCTTGTCGAGTACTCCGACTCCGCTAGAGTTGTCCATAGGACGATACTGCCGTCTCGACATATGAGAAGGCAAGTCACGAAGGTTCTCCCGCGAGGGACCGCCGATCTCTGAATCGAGAGCGCAGGGAACGGGGCGACCGGAGCGACGAGGGAAGAGACCGGGTCCGAGCGACTGAGCCGCGATGCGTCGCATCGCTCTAAGCAGGAGGAGATCACATGGGCCGCACACTGGCCGAGAAGGTCTGGGAGCAGCACGTCGTCAGGCGCGCCGACGGCGAGCCCGACCTGCTCTACATCGACCTGCACCTCATCCACGAGGTGACGAGTCCGCAGGCGTTCGACGGGCTCCGTCTCGCCGGCCGGAAGGTGCGGCGTCCCGATCTCACGATCGCCACCGAGGACCACAACGTGCCGACGGTGCTCGGCCCGATCGCCGACCCGGTGTCCAAGAAGCAGGTCGAGACGCTGCGCAAGAACGCCGCGGAGTTCGGCGTCAGGCTCCACCCGATGGGCGACGCCGGTCAGGGCGTGGTGCACATCATCGGCCCGCAGTTCGGCCTGACGCAGCCGGGCATGACGATCGTCTGCGGCGACTCCCACACCTCGACGCACGGCGCGTTCGGCGGCATCGCGTTCGGCATCGGCACCTCCGAGGTCGAGCACGTGCTGGCCACCCAGACGCTGCCCGCCTACCGGCCGAAGACGATGGCCATCGAGGTCTCGGGCGAGCTGCCCCCCGGCGTCACCGCCAAGGACCTGATCCTGGCCATCATCGCCAAGATCGGCACCGGCGGCGGCCAGGGCTACATCGTCGAATACCGCGGCGAGGCGGTGCGCAGGCTCTCCATGGAGGGCCGCATGACGGTGTGCAACATGTCGATCGAGGCGGGCGCCCGCGCCGGCATGATCGCCCCGGACGAGACCACGTTCGCCTACCTCAAGGGCCGCCCGCACGCGCCGCAGGGCGAGGCGTGGGACCAGGCCGTCGCACACTGGAAGTCGCTGCGCACCGACGACGACGCCGTGTTCGACAAGGTCGTGGAGATCGACGCCTCGACGCTGACCCCCTACGTCACGTGGGGCACCAACCCCGGCCAGGGGCTGCCGCTCGCCGAGTCCGTGCCGAGCCCCGACTCCTTCGACGACCCGGTCGCCCGCTCGGCCGCCGAACGCGCGCTCGACTACATGGGCCTGCGCGCGGGCACGCCGCTGCGCGAGATCGAGGTCGACACGGTGTTCGTCGGCTCGTGCACCAACGGCCGCATCGAGGACCTGCGCTCGGCCGCCGAGATCCTGCGCGGCCGCCAGGTGAGAACCCGCACGCTCATCGTCCCCGGCTCGATGCAGGTCAAGGTGCAGGCCGAGGAGGAGGGCCTGCACGAGGTGTTCAAGGCCGCGGGCGCCGAGTGGCGCGAGGCCGGCTGCTCGATGTGCCTCGGCATGAACCCCGACACGCTGAAGCCCGGCGAGCGCAGCGCCTCGACCTCCAACCGCAACTTCGAAGGCCGCCAGGGCAAGGGCGGCCGCACCCACCTGGTGTCGCCGCAGGTCGCCGCCGCGACCGCGGTGACCGGCCGCCTCACCGCTCCGGCCGACCTCTGACGCCGGGCGTCCCGCTCAGACCTCCAGCCCTGTAGACCCGTAAGGACAATCGATGGAAGCCTTCACCACCCACACCGGTACGGCGGTGCCGCTGCGCCGCAGCAACGTCGACACCGACCAGATCATCCCGGCCGTCTGGCTCAAGCAGGTCAGCCGCACCGGCTTCGAGAAAGGCCTGTTCGCCGCCTGGCGCGAGGACCCGGAGTTCGTCCTCAACGACGCCGCCTACGACGGCGCCTCGATCCTCGTCTCCGGCCCCGACTTCGGCACCGGCTCCTCGCGCGAACACGCGGTCTGGGCGCTCCAGCAGTACGGGTTCCGCGTCGTGATCGCGGCCAGGTTCGGCGACATCTTCCGCAACAACTCCACGAAGATGGGTTTGCTGCCGGTCGTCCTGCCCGGCGACAAGGTGGCGGACCTGCAGTCGGCCGTCGAGGCCGACCCGAAGCTCGAAGTCACCGTCGACCTGCGGGAACGCCAGGTCCGCTGGGCGGACGAGGTCATCGCTTTCGAGATCGACGACTACACCCGCTGGCGGCTCATGGAGGGCCTCGACGACATCGGGCTGACCCTCCGTCACGCCGACGAGGTGGCGGCATACGAGAATGGTCGGCAGCCATGGCTGCCGACGACCGTCTAGAAGACGACGAACTGGCGCGGCGGTTGCGCGAGGCGCACCGCCGCGTCCGCATGCTCCCCGCCGCCGACAAGGAACGGATAGCGCGCCGCTATCTGTCGATCTGCGACCTCGCGAAGCGGGACCCGAAAAGGGCCGCGCTCCGCCTCGACACGTTTCTAACCTCCCTTGACGAGCCCTCCGACACGCCACGAAGTGCGGAAAACACGCCCGGTGATTGAGTTCCCCTGCGATCCCGCCTACTTTCGAGCCCGTAAGGGGTTTCTCCGTCAAACACGTAAACTGGAGCCCCGAGCCGTAACTGGGGGAGCAGGACTTTCATGAACAAGCGTGAACTCGTCGAGGCCATCGCGGATCGGGTGGGCGACAGGAAGACGGCCACCGAGGCCGTGAACGCGGTCGTCGACGCCATCCAGAAGGCCGTGGCCAGCGGCGACAAGGTCTCGATCACGGGCTTCGGCGCGTTCGAGATGGTGAACAAGCCCGCCCGCACGGCGCGCAATCCGTCGACCGGCGCGGAAATCAACGTCGCGGAGAGCTGGGCGCCGAAGTTCCGTCCCGGCTCCGATTTCAAAGAGCTCGTGAACGAGGGCGGCAAGAAAATCGGCAAGAAAAAGTAAACTCAGCGGACCACGCCCGGGCCGTCCGGTCCGGGCGTCCGCATTTCATGCGCCGGGCACCGGGAAAGTGGAGAGCGTGATGTAAGTGATCGCGCCCCCGGACATCGCGAGATTGACCCGCTGCCCCGTGCGCAGCAACCGGAGCGGCCCCGCGTCGAAGGCGGGCGCGCCGAACTCCAGCACGGTCCCGTCGTCGAGGAACACCGTGCCCGAGCGAGTGGCCTCGTCGAAACTGCGCACCGTCGCCTGCACGAGGACCAGCGTAAGGCGGCCGCGCCGGGCGGTCCAATAACCGTCTGTCCCCAGCCCTGTGCCGTGGCCCTGGGGCTCGGCGCCGGCACGGTGTTCTTCGACATCGCCCCCATGAGCCTGCTTCCCGCCATCGTGTCCAAGGAGCGGCTCGAACGCGGCAACGGCGTACTGGACCGCACCCGCCGTCATGAGATCGGCCGCCGCTTCCTGACCGCCGCCCCGGTCACGTGTCCGGCCACAACTCACCCACCACCGCCGCCGTGTGCCTGCCGAGCCCGAGCGCGACGGCCGCGCGCAGGTCGTCGGGGGTGTCGACGTCGCGGCGTACGGAGTCGATCCCCGGCACGGCCAGTTCCTTGGCCCCGGCGGCCAGGTGCTTGGCCCGCGACTCCCCGCCGAACCTGGGCGTGAACGGCGTCCCTGGCCGCACGCCGTAGAAGGTGGTCCCCACGTCCGGCGCGTCGGGCACGAAGGCCTGGTCGAACTCGGCCGCCGCCTCCAGCGCCAGAGCCAGTTCGGCCGGCCGCAGGGCGGGCAGGTCGGCCTGCAGCGCGCCCACCGCGTCGCCGGGCGCGACGCGTACGGCATGGGCGGCCCCCTTGCGGAGCGCGGTGTTCAGCCCGCGATCGGGGTCGTGCACCACCTCGGCCCCGAGCCCCGCGAGAGGGCCCGCGGCGGCCGGGTCGGCGGTCACCACGATCACCCGCGCCACCCGTCGGCACGACAGCGCCGCCTCCACGGTGTCGCAGGCCACCGCGACGGCCAGTCTGGAGCGGTGGGGCCCGGTCGCCGCGGCGAGCCGGGTCTTCGCCGCGACCAGCGTCTTCACCGGTACCACCAGTGACCACCGGTTGCTCATCGGTTTCTCCTTCGCTGAAGACCGCGGGCTTCAGCCAGGGAAACCCTCGTCGTGCGGGCAGGCGACGGCTCGACGCCCCGAAGAACATCCTGACGGCAGGGCGTACCGTGAACGACGTCACCTCCCCTGGCGCCCAGGCGGCTGCGGAGCGGTGACCCCGACCTGTGAAGATGGAAATCCCCCGCACGCGGGGACCAAGCCGAACGCTCAAGCATCGCGCGCCTCGACATCCCGAGCGGCCAACCGGGAGACTTGGGGCGCATCCCGCAGGTGTTGGAGGAGACCATGAGCCGCCCCACGCGACCGTCGCGTTTCTGGGAAACCCTGGCAGTAGTCGTGGTGAAACCGCTGTCCCGGCTCCTGGTCAAGAAGGACTGGCGCGGCGGGGAGCGCATCCCCCGCACCGGCGGCGTGATCATCGCGACCAACCATCTCTCCTGGGCCGACCCTGTCCTGCTGTCGCACTTCCTCTACAACAACGGGCGCTGGCCGGTAATCCTCGCCAAGTCCGCGCTTTTCAAAGTGCCCTTCCTCGGCCGGGCCGTGACGGCGCTGCTGGCCATCCCGGTCGCCCGCGGCAGCAGGGAGGCGGCCCTGTCGCTGCAGATCTCGGCGGAGCGGCTCGCCGACGGTTGTGCGATCATGTTCTACCCGGAGGGCACCTGCACCCGTGACCCCGGCCTGTGGCCCATGGTGGGCAAGACGGGCGCGGCCCGGCTGGCGTTGCAGAGTGGCGCGCCGGTCATCCCGGTCGCCCACTGGGGCGCGCATGAGCTGCTCCCCTACGGGGAGAAGAAGCCCAGGCTGTTTCCGCGCAAGACGTTCCGCGTGAGCGTGGGGCCGCCGGTCGACCTGTCGAAATACGCGGACCGGCCACCGCACGCGGACGTGTTGCGCGAGGCGACGGCCGACATCATGGCGGCGATCACCGCGCAGCTCGCCGGGTTGCGCGGGGAGAAGGCGCCGGAAACTCCCTACGACCCCGCCGGACGGTGATGGCATGACGAAGGTGGCCGTTCTCGGCACGGGCTCGTGGGGCACGACGTTCGCCATGATCCTGGCGGAGGCCGGCAACGAGGTCTCGCTGTGGGGGCGCAGGCCGGAGCTGGTCGGGGCGATCGACCGTGATCACGCCAACCCCGACTACCTGCCGGGCATCGAGCTGCCGGCCTCGCTGCGCGCCACGACCGACCCCGCACGGGCGCTCGACGGCGCCGACTTCGTGGTGCTGGCCGTGCCGGCGCAGCGGCTGCGGGCCAACCTGGCCCGCTGGCGCGAGCACCTGCCGCCCCGCGCGGTGCTGGTCAGCCTGATGAAGGGCATCGAGCTGGGCACGACCAAGCGGATGAGTGAGGTGATCCGCGAGGTCGCCGAGGTGCCGGAGGAGCGTGTCGCCGTCGTCTCCGGGCCCAACCTGGCCAAGGAGATCGCCATGCGCCAGCCCGCCGCCACCGTCGTCGCCTGCGCCGACGAGTCCGTCGCCGCCCGCCTCCAGGCGGCCTGTCACCTGCCGCCGTGGTTCCGCCCGTACACCAACCCCGACGTCGTCGGCGTGGAGCTGGGCGGCGCGGTGAAGAACGTGATCGCGCTGGCCGTCGGCGTCTCCGCGGGCATGGGCATGGGCGACAACGTCAGCGCCATGCTCATCACCAGAGGGCTGGCCGAGATCTCCCGGCTGGGCGCGGCGCTCGGCGCCGACGCGCACACGTTCGCCGGGCTGGCCGGCATGGGCGACCTGGTGGCCACGTGCACCTCGCCGCTGTCGCGCAACCGTACGTTCGGCGAGAACCTCGGCAGGGGCATGACGCTGGACGAGGCCGTCGCGGCCACCAAGCAGACGGCGGAGGGCGTGAAGTCCTGCGAGTCCGTGCTGGAGCTGGCCAGGAAACACGACGTCGAGATGCCCATCACCGAAGTCGTCGTCGGAGTGGTGCACGACGGCATGTCCCCGGCGGAGGCGGGCATGTTGCTGATGTCACGCTCGCCCAAACCCGAGCGTTACGGCGTATAAGAGAAGGCCTGATTACGGCGTGCTCGGCTCGCTGTGACAGGGACACCCCGGTAGATTCGGACACCATGAGCAAGCCACGCGTCGCCGTCGTTTTCGGGGGTCGCAATTCGGAGCACGCCGTGTCCCTCATGGGCGCGGGCAGCGTTCTGGAAGCGATCGACAGGAGTAAATACGAGGTGATCCCCATCGGGATCGCCCAGGACGGCAGGTGGGTGCTGACCACGTCCGAGCAGCGGTTCGCCATCGAGTCGGGTGAGCTGCCGGTCGTCGACGGGGCGGGCGCGGCGCTGGCGCTCCCGTCGGGCGGCAACGCGCTGGTGGCCTACGACCCGGGCAGCATCCCGGTGGAACTGGGCTCGGTCGACGTGGTGTTCCCCGTGATGCACGGGCCGTTCGCCGAGGACGGCACGATCCAGGGCCTGCTGGAGATGGCCGGCGTGCGTTACGTCGGCTCGGGGGTGCTGGCCAGCGCCGTCGGCATGGACAAGGCCCACATGAAGACCGTGATGGCCGCCGCGGGGCTGCCCATCGGCCGCTATGTCGTCGTCCGCGACCGCGACTGGCGGCTCGACCGGGAGCGCGTGGTCAAGGAGGCCGAGGAGCTCGGTTTCCCGGTGTTCGTCAAGCCCGCCAGGGCCGGTTCCTCGCAGGGCATCTCCAAGGCGTCCGACCGGTCCCAGCTGGAGGCGGCGGTGGAGGCCGCCAGGCAGCACGACCCGAAGGTGCTCGTCGAGGCCGCCGTCGCCGGCCGCGAGATCGAGTGCGCGGTGCTGGAGTCGCCCGGCGACGAGCCGGCCGCGGCGTCGGTCCCCGGCGAGGTCAGGGTCGAGGGCGGGCAGGAGTTCTTCGACTTCGAGGCGAAGTACTATCCCGACCAGATGTCGCTCACCGTGCCCGCCGACATCCCGGCCGAGACGGCCGAGGAGCTCCGGGCGATGGCGGTGCGCGCGTTCGAGGCGCTCGACTGCGAGGGGCTCGCGCGGGTCGACTTCTTCTACACGCCCGAAGGCGGGCTCGTGTTCAACGAGATCAACACCATGCCCGGGTTCACGTCCTTGTCGGTGGCGCCGCAGCTCTGGGCCGCCTCGGGCCTGCCCTATCCGGCGCTGGTCGACCGGCTCATCCAGCTCGCGCTGACTCGGTCGGCGGGGCTGCGCTGAACGATCGGCCGGTCAGCGGCCCGCCATCCGGGCGATCGGTTCCGACAGGTCCGCGAGCACCTCGGCGGCCACGTGCTCGCCTCCAACGGTGACTTCGACGTACGCGGTGTCGGTCACCGCGGTGAACAACGTGGGCCTGTCGGGGTCGGCGAACCAGCCCACGCCGCCGATCTCCCGCAGCTGGTCGGTGGGCGCCATCCTGGCCGGCCGGCCCACTCCGCAGCGCAGCGCGATGGTTCCCTCGCCCCAGACGGCGACGTACGGCGACTCGGGCGTGGACGTGCCGCGCTCGTCACCGTCGAGGGTCTCGGGCAGCAGCCCGGCCAGCTTGTCGCACGCGGCCACCGCCTCGCCCTGCGGCGTGGGAGGATCGACCTGCACCGTGCCGCACCCGGCGAGGGTCAGCAGAGCGAGCAGGACAGTGGCGGCACGCATGCGGCGACTACCTTCAGATGTGGACGATCGGACACGTCAGGGTACGCGTGATCCCCTCCACCGCCTGAATCTGTGCGACGACGAGCTTGCCCAGCTCGTCGACGTTGTGGGCCTCCGCACGCACGATCACGTCGTAGGGCCCTGTCACGTCCTCCGCCTGGGTGACCCCCGGGATGCCGGAGATCTCGCGGGCCACGGCGGCGGCCTTGCCCACTTCGGTCTGAATAAGGATGTAGGCCTGCACCATTACGTCCTCCTGGGCGATTGGATCACGCCGATGGGTAACCGTACCCTGTGTGCGTCAGGAGGTGTGTCATCACAGTCGGAGATCTCGGCGAATTCGGTGTGGTAAATCGCATTACCGGACGCCTTCCCCAGGGTGCTGCCGTAATGCTCGGGCCGGGTGACGACGCGGCCGTGGTGGCCGCGCCCGACGGACGTGTCGTGGTCTCGACCGATCTGCTGCTGGAGGGCCGGCACTTCCGCCGTGACTGGTCAGGCGGCTATGACGTCGGACGCAAGGCCGCGGCCCAGAACCTCGCCGACGTGGCCGCCATGGGCGCCGTGCCCACCTCGATCGTGGTGGGGCTCGGCATCCCCGCCGACCTGCCCCTGACGTGGCTCGACGACCTGACCGGCGGGTTCCGCGACGAGTGCGCCGTGGTCGGCGCCAGTGTGGCCGGCGGTGACGTGACCCGGTGCGACCAGGTGGTCATCGGGGTGAGCGCGCTGGGCGACCTGGAGGGGCGCGCTCCCGTGCTGCGCTCCGGGGCCAGGCCGGGGCACGTGGTGGCGGTGACGGGCCGGCTGGGGTACGCCGCCGCCGGGTGGGCGGTGCTGGAGGAGGGCCTGGCGGCCGGCTCCCCGGCCTTGGAGGAGGTCGTGGCCGCGCATCGCAGGCCGTCGCCACCGTACCCGATGGGGCCGCAGGCGGCCGCCCTGGGCGCCGGCGCGATGCTCGACGTCAGCGACGGGCTGCTGCAGGACCTCGGCCACGTCGCCGAGGCCAGCGGGGTCGGGATCGAGCTGGATCCCCGGGCGTTCGCCGTGGGGGAGCCGGTCGCGGTGGCGGCGAAGGAGGTGGGGGCCGATCCACTGGAGTGGGTGCTCACGGGTGGTGAGGATCACGCGCTCGCGGCGGTGTTCCCCCCGGAGGTACGCCTGCCGGCATCGTGGCAGGTCGTGGGCCGCGTGGTCGAAGGCACCGGTGTCGTGGTGCGCGGCCGGAAGGTCGGACGGCGCGGCTGGGATCACTTTGAGTGACTTCTTGTCCCGATTTAAGTGAAAATTTCCGGATTTGTGGCGTGACTAACGGGATTGTTGTGACAGCGGCGTAGCGAAGGTGTTATGAAGATTGGCGGCCACTGTAACCGGGAGAAAGGGCAGCCATGGGCCGCCACGGCACAGGTGGATCCGAAGACGGGGACGAACGGGGGAACGGCAGCGCATTCTGGGGTCCTGACGAGGAGGCCGACCAGCCCGGCTGGCCTTCCCCACCGGACCAGCCCGAGGTGACGGGCCAGTGGGCTCCCATGCCACGGCGTACGGACGCGCCGCCGCCGCGCGCGCCGCAGTCCGAGCCGTTCGAGACCACCGGAGCCTTCGCGCTGCCCGCCGACGCCGCCAGCGGATTCTCACCGGCCAACGACCCCAGGAGCCCGTTCCAGCCGCCTCAGGGCCAGTGGGGCGAGGAGGCCGGGCCGATGGAGACGACGGGCGCGTTCGCCCGCCCGCCCGAGTGGGGCCCGCCCGCCGACCGCTCGTTCAACGGGCCCGACGCGGGCCCCGCTGACCAGACGGCCGTGTTCGGCGCTCCCGGCGGCATGCCGGCCCCTGGAACGCCGGGGTCGGGCCACGCAAGCGCTTTCAGCCGTCCCGCGGACGACGGCCGGTTCGGCGAACCGGCCGGCCGGCCGTACGGCGGAGGACCCGCTGATGCGGACGCGCAGGACGACAGGTCCGGGCCGTCCGGAGGACCGGATGACAGGTCAGGGCCGTTCGGAGGTCCCGACGAGCGGACTGCGTTCTTCGACGGCGCTCCGGATCGTTCCGGTTTCTTCGACGAGCCCGACGACCGTACGGCAGCATTCGACCCGCCCCCCGTGCACAGCAGCGGCCCGCCCGAGCCCGGCGACATCAAGGTCGCCGGCTCGCCCACCGCCGTGCAGGCGCCGGCCTGGGCCAACGCGGAGACCGGGTTCCTGGGCTCCGGCTGGTCGGCCGACTCCGGCCCCGGCGGCCCTCAGGAACCGCCCCGCGACCGTCGCGGCCGGCGCAAGGCGCGCCGCGACGACGAGCTGGTCTCCGGCGCCTCGTCGGGCGGCGGCAAGGGCAGGGTGGCCCTGCTGTCCGTCGCCGCCGTGGCCGTCGTGCTCGGCGGCACCGTGGCGGGCGTCAAGTTCATGAGCACCTCGGGCGGTACGGACAAGTGCGCGGACACCACCTGCGCGGCCGTGCAGGGCGCCACCAACCGGCCGGGACCGGAGGTCTCCCAGCCTCCAGTGGAGGAGACGGAGCCGGAGGAGGAGCCGTCGGACGAGCCGGTGGAGGACACCGGACCGGCCGAGACCCCGACGCCCACCGTCACGTACAACGCCCGCCCGCGCCACACGGAGCCGGCCAAGCCGACGCCCACCAGGACGAAGGTGAAGAAGTCGAAGGAGCCGGCCCAGGAGCCCGCGCAGGAGCCGGTGAACGATCCGGACGAGGAGAGCCTGCCCGAGGACACGCCGCTGGAGGAGCCCTCCTCGGTGGACGCCGATACCGGCGCCGCGCCGACGACCACCAGCATCCCCGAGCCCACCGACGACACCGGGTCCTTCGGTTCGCCGTCCGGCACCGGGTCGGTGAACGTCCAGCAGACCATCCGGCAACGGATGACCACGTACGCGGCCGACCTGCGGCTCTCCAACACCTCGCCGGAGACGCTGCAGAACCTCACGGTCACCGTCCCGGTCGAGGGCACGGTCGTGGACGTGCGGGGCGCCCAGTGGACGCAGGACGGTGACCTGCTGATCCTCGACGTGTCGGCGCAACTGGCCACGGGTGACACGGTCGAGGTCTCGTTCACCGCGACGGGCAGGGGCACACCGGCGGCCAACTGCGGGATGGTCCGCGGGGAGTGCGTCGTCAGCTGAGTGGTTGGATAGGGGACATGACGGAGCGATCACCGCAAAGCGCCCCTTCCGCCGCGGTTTCCACCCCGCCACGCGTACTGACCGTCGCCGGCTCCGACTCAGGGGGCGGCGCGGGGATCCAGGCCGACCTGAAGACCATGATGGCCCTGGGCGTGCACGGAATGAGCGTCATCGCCGCCGTGACCGCCCAGAACTCGCTGGGTGTCCAGGGCTACTGGGAGCTGCCGCCCGAGGCCGTACGCGCGCAGCTCGACTCCGTGCTCGGCGACATCGGCGCGCAGGCCGTGAAGACCGGCATGCTCGCCTCGCCGGTGCTGGTCGAGACGGTGGCCGACGTACTCGGGCGGTACGACGCGCCGCTGGTCGTGGACCCCGTCGGGGTGTCGAAGCACGGCAACTCACTGCTCGCTCCCGAGGCCGTCGAGACGGTGCGTACCCGCCTGCTGCCCGTGGCCACCGTGGCGACGCCGAACCTGTGGGAGGTGGAGCAGCTCACCTCAGTCAAGGTCGAGGTCGCGGACGGCCTGCGCGCGGCCGCCGACGCCATCCTGGAGCTCGGGCCCACCTGGGCGCTGATCAAGGGCGGCCACCTGCCCGGCGCCCCGGTCGACCTGCTCACCGACGGCACCCAGGAGTTCCGCTTCGCCGCCGAACGCCTCGACAACCGCCACACCCACGGCACGGGCTGCACGCTCGCCTCGGCCATCGCCTCCCACCTCGCGGTGGGCGACGACGTGCCCTCGGCGGTGGGCAAGGCGAAGGAGTACGTGACGGGGGCGATCGCCAAGGGCTTCCCCCTCGGCGACGGCATCGGCCCGGTCGACCACGCCTGGCGCTGGCGCTGACCAGCCCCGAGCACCCTCCCGATCACGCGGACACGCGGTCGTCCCACCACGACGACCGCTGAGGGGGAAGGACCGCCCGGTCCTACAAGGTGCTGAGCCGGTTCGACGTGGGTGCCTTGGACTGGCCCTGTGGCCGTACGCCGAGCTGCGGTCCGGCCATAGGGGTCGTGGCGTCGTCTCCGGCACCCCTGACCCGGCTAGCCGCCCCTCAGCGACGCGAAGGCGGCGTGCTCGGCGAGGAACCGCAAGGATGGGGACCCCAAAGGCGTGGGACCCGGCCCGGCGGCGCGAGAGAAACGGGGGCAGGTGCGGGTGACGGCGGAGGGGAGAAGCGGGAGCAGGGTGCGGGAGGGGCCGACCGGCGGCGCGGGAGGAAGGGCCAAGGGGCTGCGTAGAGCGAGGCCCGGAAGTGCGGGAGGAGCGGTCCCGGGATGAGCCCGTCAGGGGCGGGCATGACGAAAGCCCGCCGGATCCCTCAGAAACCGGACGGGCTTCGTGAACGTGCGGACTAGCGGGTGACCTTGCCCGCCTTGATGCACGAGGTGCACACGTTCAGCTTCTTCGGCGTGCCGCCGATGACCGCGCGGACCGTCTGGATGTTGGGGTTCCAACGACGGCGGGTGCGGCGGTGGGAGTGGGACACGTTGTTGCCGAACGTCGGCCCCTTGCGGCAGACATCGCAGACGGAAGCCACGGTATCGCTCCTTAAAACAGTCGATGTAGCCCTGTCCGCGGATGAGTTCCGGGCGGAGGGCACGCCGGGACGACCGGCCAACCAGACGAGAATATCCGATCCACCCCGATGGGCGCGAACCAGAGCACTGGACCGGGTCCGATGCGGCGATATTCTCCTCCACAACCGTAGCGCATCAGGGAGGTCGGAGGGCCCCCATGGAGATCCTCGACCCGCCGGCGGTGCGCCGCTGGGCCCGCCTGGCCGCCGACGCGCTCGGCCAGGCCAGGACGGAGATCGACGCGCTCAACGTGTTCCCCGTGGCCGACGGCGACACCGGCACCAACCTGCACCTGACCATGCTGTCGGCGGCGAGGCCGTCGAGTCCCTGCCCGACGCCATGGGCGACTCGCTGGTGGTGGTGGGCGGCGGCGAGCCGGGCGGCTGCCCGCTCCTCATCGGCGTGGAGTGACGGCGGGACAGTCGCGCGCGGACGGCCCAGATGGGGATTCCTGTCGGCCTCAAGCGGTAGAACTAAATGTCGTGAGCCGTTTCGACGAGCCTCTGACGAAGGCCCTCGACCCGAAGACCGCCAAGCTGCTGCACAGCGTGCTCGGCCTGGAGACGGTCGGTGACCTGCTGCGCCACTATCCGCGCCGCTATGCCGAGCGCGGCGAGCTGACCTCGCTCGACGCGCTGGAGGTCGACGAGCACGTCACGGTGGTCGGCGAGGTGACCAGGCTGATGCGCAAGCCCATGCGCAACCGGGGCGGCACCTGGCTGGAGGTCGAGATCGTCGACGGCAACGGCAACAGGCTCTATCTGTCGTTCTTCGGCAAGGGCTCCCATGTGGCCGAGTCCCGGCTGAAGCCGGGCCGGCGCGGGATGTTCGCCGGGAAGGTGGGGTTGTTCGGCGCGCGGGCCAAGCCGCGCTGGCAACTGGCTCATCCGGAGTTCGAGCTGTTCGAGGAGGGCGAGGCCAACGCGGAGGAGTTCGCGGCGGCGCCGGTGCCGATCTACGCGGCCGGCAAGGACCTGACGCCGTGGGCGATCAGGCGTGCGGTCGGCGTCGTGCTCGACACGCTGGGCCCGCTGGAGGATCCGCTGCCCGCCGAGTTGCGAGCCCGCCACGGTCTGCAGGATCTCGGTGAGGCGCTCGTGGCCATCCACCGGCCGAAGGACTTCGCCGACGTCGGCAGGGCGCGCAAGCGGCTGAAGTTCGACGAGGCGTTCGTGCTGCAGGCGGTGCTGCTCCAGAGGCGGCAGGCGGCCACCGCCTGGCCGGCGCGGCCCAGGCCGAGGCGGTCCGGAGGCATGCTGGCCGACTTCGACGCGCGGTTGCCGTTCTCGTTGACGGAGGGCCAGGCGGAGGTCGGCGAGGAGATCGCGGCAGACCTCGCGTTGGAGCATCCGATGCACAGGCTCCTGCAGGGAGAGGTCGGCGCGGGCAAGACGGTGGTGGCGCTGCGCGCGATGTTGCAGGTGGTCGACGCGGGCGGCCAGGCGGCGCTGCTGGCGCCCACCGAGGTGCTCGCCCAGCAGCACCACCGCTCGATCACCACCATGCTGGGCGATCTGGCGCAGGGAGGCATGTTCGGGGGGACGGCCGTCACCCTGCTGACCGGCTCGATGGGCGCCGCCGCCCGCCGTTCGGCGCTGCTCGACGCCGCCTCCGGCACGGCCGGCATCGTCGTCGGCACGCACGCGCTGCTGCAGGAGCACGTCCAGTTCGCCGACCTCGGGCTGGTCGTGGTCGACGAGCAGCACCGGTTCGGGGTCGAGCAGCGCGACGCGCTGCGCGAGAAGGCGGGCGGAACGCGCCCGCACGTCCTGGTGATGACGGCCACGCCGATCCCGCGCACGGTCGCGATGACGGTCTTCGGCGACCTGGAGGTCTCGACGTTGTCGCAGCTCCCATCGGGTCGCGCGCCCATCACCACCCATGTCGTCCCGGCCGCCGAGAAGCCCCACTACCTCGAACGCACCTGGGAGCGGGTCAGGGAGGAGGTGACGCTGGGGCGGCAGGCCTACATCGTGTGCCCACGCATCGGCGACCTGGAGGGCGACGAGGGCGATCTCGCGAGTCCGGCCGACGAGGAGCGCCGCCCGCCGCTCGCGGTGCTCGACGTGGCCAAGCTCCTGTCGGAGGGGCCCTTCCACGACCTGCGCGTCGGTACGCTGCACGGCAAACTGCCGCCGGAGGAGAAGGACGCCCTCATGCGAGCCTTCACGCGGGGCGAGCTCGACGTCCTGGTGGCGACCACGGTCATCGAGGTAGGGGTCGACGTGCCCAACGCCTCCGTCATGATCATCATGGACGCCGACCGCTTCGGCGTCTCCCAGCTGCACCAGTTGCGCGGCCGGGTCGGCCGGGGTGGCCTGCCCGGCCTGTGCCTCCTGGTCTCCGACTTCCCCGAGGGCACCCCGGCCCGCGCCCGCCTCGACGCGGTGGCCGCGACGCTCGACGGGTTCGAGCTCTCACGGGTCGACCTGGAGCAGCGGCGGGAGGGCGACGTCCTGGGCGCGGCGCAGTCGGGCAAGCGCTCCTCGCTGAAGTTGCTGCAACTGCTGCGCGACGAAGACGTGATCGCCACGGCCAGGGAGGAGGCCGGCGCGCTGCTGGCCAGGGACTCCGAGCTGGCCGCCCACGAGGGGCTGCGCGCGGAGATCGAGCGACTGCTGGCCGACGAGCGGGCGGACTACCTGGAGAAGACGTGACATGCCGCCGGCGCGGCGGCGTGAAGGATGGTCATGTAAAAGGCCCAGCCGCGGGGACGGCCTCCCCCCGAATGCCGTCCCCGGCTGGGCCCACCCTCGGGTCAGGTGCCGAGGGAACCGGCGTGCGGAAGGGCTCACGATCACGCCGGTCGGCCTTCATGTGGGTCACCTTGAAGGCCGCAGAACTCATCATGCGGGCCGATCCCCCCGATGTGAATCACCCTTGCGTACTCGAGGCAGACACTTGTGCACTCTTGACCTGCGCGAACATACGGAACAATGGGCGACATGACGCGGATCATCGCAGGCAGCGCGGGTGGCAGGCGGTTGGCCGTGCCTCCGGGGCGCGGGACGAGGCCGACCAGCGACAGGGCGCGAGAAGGGATCCTCTTGACGCTCGATTCACTCCACGGCATCCGCGACGCCCGGGTGATCGACCTGTACGCCGGTTCCGGGGCGGTCGGGCTGGAGACCCTGTCCAGGGGAGCGGCGGCGGCCCTGCTCGTCGAGTCCGACCCCAGGGCCGTGCGGACGATCAGGGCCAACGTCGAGTCGCTCGGCCTCGACGGCGCCCGCGTGGTTGCCGACAAGGTGGCGCGGGTGCTCGGGAAGGCGCCTGAGGAGCCGTACGACATCGTGTTCGCCGACCCGCCCTATGCCACGTCCGACGGCGAGGTGGAGCGGGTGCTGGAGTTGCTGCGCGACAACGGCTGGCTGGTTGACGGGGCGTTGGTGGCGTTCGAACGGGAAAGCAGGGGAAAGGCCCTTATGTGGCCAGAAGGCTACGTTGAGGAGAGGGTCCGTCGATATGGTGAAGCGTCCGTTTGGTACGGTCGCGCCGCCGGGAACCCGTAGACCTGGGAGGCGTCTTGCGCCGCGTAGTCTGCCCGGGGTCGTTCGACCCCATCACCAATGGCCACCTCGACATCATCGGCCGGTCCGCGCGGCTGTACGACGAGGTGACCGTGGCAGTCCTGATCAACGTCGAGAAAAGCAGCCTGTTCACGGTCGACGAACGGATCGACATCCTGCAGACCGTGACCAAGGACTATCCGAACGTCAAAGTCGAGAAGTTCCACGGCCTTCTGGTCGACTTCTGCAGGCAGCACGACATCCCCGCCATCGTCAAGGGCATCAGGGTGGTCAGCGACTTCGACTACGAGCTGCAGATGGCGCAGCTCAACTACCGCCTGTCGGGGGTGGAGACGCTGTTCATGCCCACCAACCCCGAATACTCGTTCCTCTCCTCCAGCAGGGTGAAGGAGATCGCCCGCTACGGTGGTGACGTGTCGGGCCTGGTGCCTGATCTGGTGCACAAACTGCTCATCGAACGCCTGAGAGGCTAGCCCCCACCGCGGTGCCGGACGTGCCTCCCACGTGGGGCGCTGTGCCCCTGGGGGGTCTGTGGGGGCGTGCCCCTCGCAGGGGCTGGTATTCTTTCTTTTCGGCCTTGTACGACGGCGACGGTTTTCGCCATGCCTAGCGAGAGCAGGATGACTCAGCACCTCGACCCCCGCTCCCCTTGGGTGATCTCCACCCACGACCTGGGAAAGCGGCCGGGCACGATGAGGCGGACGACCCTGTCGCTCCCGGCACCGGCAGATCTCGGCGTCGACATGATCGGTGTCCCCAAAGACGCCGAAGTCGAGCTGGATCTCAGGCTCGAAGCAGTGATGGAAGGCGTGCTCGTCTCTGGCACGGCGCATGCCCCGCTCGCCGGGGAGTGCGCGCGGTGCCTCGACCCTGTCACCTCGGACGTCGAGGTCAACTTGCAGGAGCTGTTCTTCTACTCCGACGAGGACGCCTCGGAGGAGGATTCGCTGCTCGACGGGGAGCTGCTCGACCTCGAGCCGACGTTCCGCGACGCGGTGGTGCTCGCACTGCCGTTGAGCCCGGTGTGCGGGGACGACTGCGAAGGGCTCTGCGCGGAGTGCGGGATCAAGCTGGCCGAGGCCGGCGCGGATCACCGGCACGAGAAGATCGACGCCCGCTGGGCGTCGTTGCAAGGTCTGATTTCCGAGAACGATAACGATCAGGAGAAGTGACGTGGCCGTCCCGAAGCGAAAGATGTCGCGGAGCAACACCCGCGCCCGTCGCTCCCAGTGGAAGACGACTGCTGTCGCCCTGGTGAGCTGCCCGCAGTGCCGTTCGCCGAAGCAGCCGCACATCGCGTGCCCCACCTGCGGCACCTACAACCGTCGTCAGGTCATCGAGCCGTCCGCCTGATTGACGTGATGCCGACCGGGTGCCATTGTGCCTCGGTCGGCGTTACCGTCTCAGATGCGTGCGGCGGCGGTTCGCCCGCGGCCGTGGTGGACGCCGGGGCTACGCGTTACCCCGACGCCCACCACGTTTTCGGGCATCTTCCGCAGTCGGCGCGCCATGTGAAGATGTCCGAGGAGGAAGCACGTGGGCGCAGGTCCTAAGCCGGTGGCCGTGGAGGTCGCCAGAGACGAGCTGGAGCGGGTCCTGGCGGTAGCCCTTGACCCCGCCATTCTCGAGCGGGCGCTGACGCACCGCTCCTACGCGTACGAGAACGGTGGCCTGCCCACCAACGAACGCCTGGAGTTCCTGGGCGACTCCGTGCTGGGCCTGGTGGTCACCGACACCCTCTACCGCAACCATCCCGACCTGCCCGAGGGCCAGCTGGCGAAGCTGCGCGCCGCGGTGGTCAACATGCGGGCCCTGGCCGACGTGGCCCGTGGTCTCGTGCTGGGCCGCTTCCTGCGGCTCGGCAGGGGCGAGGAGGGCACCGGCGGGCGCGACAAGTCGTCGATCCTGGCCGACACCCTGGAGGCGCTGATCGGCGCGGTCTACGTCGACAAGGGCCTCGACGAGGCGTTCCGGGTGGTGCACCTGCTGTTCGACCCGCTGATCGTGCGTTCGGCGTCGCTGGGCGCCGGGCTCGACTGGAAGACCTCGCTGCAGGAGCTGACCGCCTCCGAGGCGCTGGGCGTGCCCGAATACCATGTCGAGGAGAGCGGCCCCGACCACGCCAAGTCGTTCACGGCGATGGTGCGGGTCGGTGGCGAGTCCTACGGCTCGGGCACCGGCCGCAGCAAGAAGGAGGCCGAGCAGCAGGCGGCCGAGGCGGCGTGGACCCGCATCAGGGCCCGCAGGGAGCAGCGCGAGAGCCAGCCCGCGAGCTGACCCGGCGCCCTGAGGGTTGCCACAAGGTGATAGTTCAGCGTCCAGAGGGCGAGGTGCGTGATGCCCGAGTTGCCCGAGGTTGAGGTCGTCAGGCGCGGCCTCGCGCAATGGGTCATCGGCCGTGAGATCGCCTCCGCGGAGGTGCTGCACCCCCGCGCGATCAGGCGTCACATGCCCGGCCCCGACGAGTTCACCGCGCGGCTGAAGGGCCGCGCGCTGCTGTCGGCCGAGCGCCGCGGCAAATATCTGTGGTTGCCGCTGTCGGGCGCCGAGGAGGCGCTCATGGCGCATCTGGGGATGAGCGGCCAGCTGCTGGTGGTCGACGGTGACGCGCCGCCGGAGAAACATCTGCGCGTACGCGTCCGGTTCGAGGACGGCGGCCCCGACCTGCGCTTCGTCGATCAGCGTACGTTCGGCCACGTCATGCTCACCGCCCTGGCCGGCGGCGTGCCCGAGCCGATCGCCCACATCGCGCCCGACCCGTTCGAGGCGGTGTTCGACGACGACGAGTTCAGCCGCAGGCTGAGGGCCAGGCGCACAGAGGTCAAGCGGGCGCTGCTCGACCAGTCGCTGATCAGCGGCGTCGGCAACATCTACGCCGACGAGGCCCTGTGGATGGCCCGGCTCCACTGGGCCCGTCCCACGCAGACGCTCACCCGGCCCAAGATCGCCGAGCTTCTGGGCGCCGTACGCACGGTCATGGCAGCCGCCCTCCAGCAGGGCGGCACGTCGTTCGACAGCCTGTACGTCGACGTCAACGGCGACAGCGGCTACTTCGAGCGGTCCCTGGAGGTCTACGGCCGGCGCGACCTTCCGTGCTCCCGCTGCGGCACCCCGATCAGGCGTGAGGCGTTCATGAACCGCTCGTCCTACTTCTGCCCCAGATGCCAGCGACGAGCGCGCTCAGCGCGGCCAGGACCGCCGCCGGCCACATCACCGCAGTGATCGACACGCCGTCGGCCACCCGGCCACCGGCGAACGCGCCGAGCGCGATGGAGATGTTGAAGGCGCTGACGAACAGCGCCGTGCCGAGTTCGCCGCCGCCCTCCCGCATGATCCACAGCTGGAGCGCGACACCCACGCCGCCGTAGCCGAGGCCCCACACCACGAGCACGACCAGGGGGAGTCCCGTCACGGGCAGCGCCGCCGTGGCCAGGGCCATGAGGGCGGCCAGCGCCATCAGCACCGCCCTGGGGTTCCTCGCGGCCAGCGCGCCGGAGACGAAGTTGCCCGCCACGCCCGCGGCGCCGTACACCAGGAGCGCGGTGCTGATCAGGGCGGGACCGGCGTGCGCGACCTGTTCCAGGAACGGCCGGAGGTAGGTGTAGGCCGCGAAGTGGCCGGACACGATGAGGACGGTCAGCACGAGCGTGAGCTTGAGCGGCCCTGAGAGCCACGACGGCCTCCTGGAGGCCCTGGTTCCGCCCGGGGCCTCCTGGGCGCCGGGAAGGCCGCGCGGGTCTGTGAGAG